>JALOPN010000326.1 GCA_025453875.1 Gemmatimonadaceae bacterium
AGCACCACCGGCGCGCCCGCGTCGTGTTCGTTCGGTGTGAAGTTGCGTCCGGGGGCGATGTCGGCCGCCGAAATCTGCAACCACTCGGGGCTGTACGCGTCGTACGCAATGTTGTTCAGCACCTGATCACGGTAGGTGAAGGTGCCGCCGCCATTGATGCTGCCGATGACCGCCTGAACGCTCGGCAGTTCGCGAAGTGTGGACCACTCGCGGAAGCTGATGGGCGGATTGCGACGGTCCGGACAGGTATCGTCGGTCCCGTCGCACGCCTGAAAGCCGATGCTGCGGCGGAAGACCTGAAAGCTGTCGGCGCCGATGTTCTCGAGGTCCTGCTGGAACGATTGGCGAATGCCGTTGACCGCGGCGGCCATCGTGACCACGACGAAGACACCGATCGCCACGCCCGCGATGGTGAGCACGGCGCGCACCTTGTTCGTGCGCAGCGATTCGAGCGCGATACCGACGCCCTCGAACGCGAGGAAGAAGCGACTGAGCCAGCGCATGGCCTATTCCTGCCGCAGCGCCGTGATGGGATCGAGCCGCGACGCGCGACTCGCCGGATACGCCCCCGCCACGATGCCGACGCCCGCGCCCATGACGAGCGCGGCCACGATGGCCCACGGTGCGACGGCCGCAGGGAGCGGCGTGAAGGCGGCGATCAGCTGCGCCAGACCGAAGCCGAGCGCAATGCCAATCGCGGCACCGAAGATACTGAGCGTGGCCGCTTCCGCGAGGAACTGGCCCATGATGTCGCGACGACGCGCGCCGAGCGCCTTGCGGACGCCGATCTCGCGTGTGCGTTCCGCCACCGCCACCAGCATGATGTTCATGATCACCATCGCACCCACCACGAGACTGATCGCGGGCAGGGCGGTGCCGAAGAGAATGAGGCGTCCCTTCAGTTGATCGAGAAACGCGAAGGCGGCGTCCTGCGTGATGAGGCCGAAGTTGTCGGGCTCACCAGGACCGAGGCCGCGCAACGAGCGCAACGCCTCGCGCGCGCGCTCGATGTACTCGTCGATCTCTTCCTTGGTGCGGCCGGCGGCGATGAACGACCCGACGTCACCGCGCGGACGCAGCACCCGATACATGGGCGTCGTGCGTGGGACGATGGCGTAGCGGTCGAGCGAAAAGCCGAACACGCTCCCTTGCTCTTCGAGCACACCCACCACGGTGTACGGCGCGCCGGCGATGCGCAGCTCGCGACCGATGGGATCGAGCCCCTCGAAGAAGTGATTCGCGACTTCGGTCCCGATCACCACCACGCGCGCGCCGGCGCGCAGTTCCTGTGCGACCCACGGGCGGCCCTGCTCGACCACGAGTCCCTTGAGGTCGAAGTACGACTCGTCCGTCGCGACCGCCTGCACCTGACGCGGACGCGCCCCCGCGTTGCTCGCGTAGAGGAACGACTCGGCGACAACCGCCGTCTTGAGCTCCGGCGGCAGCACCGCCTTGACCGCGTCCACGTCGACCATGGTGAGCGGCGGACTGCGCAACTGCTGCCGCGCATCCTGTCCGCGTCCCTGCGGCCCCACACTCGCGAAGCGGCGCAACGTGAACGTATTCGTCCCGATCAGCCGGCCCGCGAAGTCATCCTCCACATACCGCGCCATCCCTTCGACGATGCTGACGACGGCGATGAGGAACATCACGCCGATCATCACGCCAAGCAGCGTGAAGGCGCTCTTGAGCTTCTGAACTCGAATCTGGTGAAACGCGAGACGGATGGCTTCGAAGAACGACACGCAGGTGGGCTATTCGTGGCGGAGCGCGATCACCGGATCGAGCCGGCTGGCCCGCATCGCGGGCATCATGCCGAACAGAACACCCGTCACGACACTCGCCGCAAGGGCTGCCACCACCGCCAGGGGGGGGACCGACGCGGCAATGGGCGTCGCGGCCCGGATCGCCGCCGAGCCGCCCCAGCCGGCCAGGAGCCCCAGCACGACCCCGATGCCGGTCAGGGTGATCGCTTCCACCAGGAACTGCCACAGGATGGTGCTCCGCGTGGCGCCGAGCGCCTTGCGGACGCCGATCTCGCGCGTGCGCTCGGTGACCGAGATCATCATGATGGCCACCACCCCCACGCCGCCTACCAGCAGCCCAACCGCCGACAGCGCGATCATCACCAGGAAGAACACGCCGAAGATGCTGTTGTACGTCTCCATCAGCTTGTCCTGCGTGATGATGGCGAACGTCGACTCCTCCGACGGGCGCTGCCCACGCGAGGCCCGCAGGGCCGCGGTCACCTGATCCACGACGGCGTCGCGATCCTGGCCCGCGCGGGGCTTCACGGCGAGCCCGACGTTGTTCAGACGCGCGCCGAGGTGGCGCACGGCCGCCATGACCGGAATGACCGCCTTGGGCCGATCACCGCCGCTGAGGAACGACGCATTGTCGGTGAACACACCGATCACCAGAAACGGCTTGCCACGCATCTGGATCTCGCGATCAATCGGATCGGCGTCCCCGAAGAGCTGCTCGGCCATCTGGGTGTTGATCACGGCCACGCGTGCCCCGGTTTCGGCTTCGCTGCGCGTGAACGCGCGACCGGGCCACACCTCCGGCGCGTTCATTTCCGGCCACTCGGCCGAATACGCCTCGATGCTCGCCTGCTGCAGGCGGGTGTTGCGGTACTCGATGTCGGCCGACCAGTCGATGCGCACGACAACCACCGGCAGGTGTTGGCCGTGCCGTCGCAGTTCTCGAACGAGATCGGGTAGCGCGATACGAAGAACGTCGTCGGTCCCGCCGACTCGAAATCCTTCGCGACGCTCTGGTTGATCCCGTGCACGGCCGCGGCGATGAGCACCACGACGAACACGCCCACGGCAACGCCCATGATCGTGAGACCGGAGCGCACCTTGTTGCCGCGTACGGCGTCGATCGCGATGCCGACGCCTTCGGCGATCGTCGAGAGG
>JALOPN010000003.1 GCA_025453875.1 Gemmatimonadaceae bacterium
TGTTGGAGGGTCCGCCCGGCGCGCGGGTCGAGCGTCTCGAGGAGCGCACCCCGTCGTTGCAGCCGCTGCCGTCTCCCTTCCAGATCGTGCGGTAATGTCGCTCAGTCTCGCTGAACGCGTCGCGCGTGTCGTGCGCGATGTGCCCGACTTTCCAAAGCCGGGGATCACCTTCAAGGACATCACGCCCCTGCTCGCAGATGCCACGCTGATGCGTGAGGTGGTGCGCGCCATGCAGGCCCCCTTCGCTGGTGCGGGCATCACGCATGTCGTGGCGATGGAGAGTCGCGGATTCCTGTTCGGCGTGCCGATGGCGCTCGATCTCGGTGCCGCATTCGTACCGGTCCGCAAGCCCGGCAAACTGCCGTGGCGCACCGCGAGCGAGCGCTACGCGCTCGAGTACGGCGACGACACGCTCGAAATGCACGTTGACGCGGTGGAGCCGGGCGCCCGTGTCCTCCTCGTCGATGACGTGCTCGCGACGGGTGGGACGGCCGCGGCCGCCGCGCGACTGGTCGAGCGGCATGGTGGTGTGATCGCGGGACTGTCGGTGCTCATGGAGCTCGGATTCCTGCGGGGCCGTGACGCGCTGGGTGATCGACGCACCGAAGCCGTGTGGGTGGTGCGCTAGAGGCTGCGACCGCGCGCGGGTTGGTCACGTCGTCGGGTCGCATTACCTTCTCGCGAGCAGTCGTGGATGCGTGCATCCGCCTCGCCCCCGTAGCTCAGTTGGATAGAGCAGCGGTTTCCTAAACCGTTGGTCGGAGGTTCGAATCCTCTCGGGGGCACTCCAGCGGTGGCGTCGGTTCCGGTCCGGCCGATAGGTTGCGAAGGTTCGCCCTTCCGTGACCTCCCTCCCGACTACCGCTCGACGTGAAGCTTCATAACAAGATCCTGCTCGGCCTGGTGGGCGGAGCAGCCGCAGGCGTGGCCTCGAAGCTGATGCTCGGCCAATCGCCCGAACTCATGTGGGTCGTCGACAAGGTCGCGACCCCGATCGGGCAGGTGTTCCTGCGCATGCTCTTCATGATCGTCGTGCCGCTCATCTTCGGCTCGGTGACGCTCGGTGTGGCGTCGCTCGGCGATCTGAGTCGCATCGGCCGGATCGGTGGCAAGGCGATGGGGTTCTTCTTGCTGACGACGGCGGCGGCGGCGACGATCGGGTTGACGCTCGTGAACGCGATCGGCCCGGGCAAATCCATCGCGCCCGAAGTGCGGACGCAGCTGCTGGCCGAGTACGCGGGGGAAGCGACGGCGCGCGTCGGGGCGGGGGCGACGTTCGGCGTGGAGACGTTCGTGAACATCGTGCCACGCAACCCCGTCGATTCGGCGGCGCGCGGCGACATGCTGGGGCTGATCTTCTTTTCGCTGATCTTCGGCGTGGCCCTCACGCAGTTGAGCAAGGACAAGGCGCAGCCCATTCTGGCGGTCCTCGAAGGGCTGGTCGAGGTGGTGACCCGGATCATCGGCTACGCGATGCGGCTCGCGCCGTACGGCGTGGCCGGGCTGATCTTCGGAGTCACGGTCCGGTTCGGGGCCGAAGTGCTGCAGTCGCTCGCTATGTACGTGGTGACGGTTCTCGCCGGTTTGGCGCTGCAGCTCTTCGGGGTGACCGGCCTGCTGGCGCGGTTCCTCGCGGGGATTCCGTACGGCACCTTCTTCAGCAAGTGCCGATCGCTCATGGTGACGGCGTTCTCGACCTCGAGCTCGAACGCCTCGCTGCCGGAGAACATCCGGACGGCGGAGGAGCAGTTCGGCGTGCCGCGCGAGATCGCCTCGTTCGTGCTGCCCCTTGGGGCGACGATGAACATGAACGGGACGGCGCTGTTCGAAGGGATGACGGTGCTGTTCCTGGCGCAGGTGTTCGGCGTCGAGCTGAGTCTCACGAGCCAGATCATCGTGGTAGTGATGTCGGTGATCACGGCGATCGGTGCGGCCGGGGTCCCGGGCGGCTCGATCCCGTTGCTCGTGCTGATTCTCGAGACGGTCGGCGTGCCGGGGGAGGGGATCGCGCTCATTCTGGGGGTGGACCGGATCCTCGACATGTCGCGCACGGTGCCGAACGTCATGGGCGACCAGCTGACGGCGGTCGTGATCGCGCGCAGCGAAGGGGCAACGCTCAAGCTGGCCGACTGACCCCGGCGCTCGTTATCTTTTCAGGCTGAGTTCCTCCGCGCGAGTGCGCGGGGGTCGGTCTGATCCACTTACCGCTTCTGCTGTCATGGCCTCGACCAAGCGTCCCGTTCCTGCGGCCTCCGCCACCCCCAAGCTCATCAGCGACGATCCGGTCGAGAACGCCTCGATGTGGTTGTCGGCGAATGCGAAGCCGCTGGCCATCGCGGGCGCCCTCGCCCTCGCCGCCGGTCTCGGCGTGTGGGGGGTGCGCGCGTCGGATGCGAAGAAGCGCGCCAACGCGTCGACGGCGCTGTACGAGGCGCAGGCGCTGACGTTTGCCGGTCAGGCGGACTCGGCGCGGATTGCGCTGGAGGCGGTGGCGAGCCGGTACAAGGGGACGACGGCGGGCGAGCAGGCCGTGCTGCTGGTGGCGCAGAACCTGTTCGACGCTGGGAAGCACTCCGACGGCGTGGTTCGCCTCGAGGCCGCGAAGAGCGGCGCGTCGCGGGCGTTCGCGGCGCCGATCGAGGCGCTGATGGCGGCGGGCTACGAGGCACAAGCGAACTATGCGAAGGCCGCGGAGCACTACGCGGCGGCTGCCAAGGTGGCAGCGAACGAGGTGGAGCGTGGCGCCTACAAGCTGGCCGAGGCCCGTCAGCTGATGGCGGCCGGCAAGCGGACGGAAGCGATCGCGGCGTTCGAAGCGCTGCGCGGGCTGCCGGACTCGCCGTACGCCACGGAAGCGGCGGTCCGTCTGGGCGAGTTGACGGCGCAGCCTGGGAGCTGAGGAGCGTCGCAGGTCGAGCGGCGGCCTGATCGGGCGCCGCCTCGACTGCCGGATCGACGAGATGAAGACGCCGGTCGCGTGCCCAGCACGCGGCTGGCGTTGTGCGTTTGGGGGGCGGCGACGAGACGGTGCGTGGCGCCGTTCCTGAGCCGCGAGCCGTGCTGTCAACCGCGGCCTCGTGGCGGTGGCTGTCGTTCGCGATCGGTCTGTGGTGTGTCGCGGTGTGCGATGTCCCCGAGGCGTGGCGGCATCACGTCGTTTGCGAAGATCGAGTTTTTGACAGTACCGCCAGTAGAAGGGCACCAATCAGCCAGTAATCGACACTATCGGTTCGGCTGCGGATCGAAAGAACGCCGATAATACATGTTATGTAAACTAAAGCCGGTGGATAACTGTGGACAAGTTCTCCACGTCGCACCCCTTGCACTTTGCAGGAGTAGCCTCAAGCTCTTTCATGCCTTGGGCTTATGGCGCTCTGCTCACGTTGTTTCTGGAGCCCGCGGCTCACGAGGATTTACCGAAGGCATCTCTCCACATTCCCACGCGAAGAAAACGCCTCAGGACTCACGTCTCGCTACGTGTGGATTTCTCGTAGCGCAACGGTTCGTGATGCCGCCACAGAGATGCGAATAACGGTGCTCCGCAGGTCGCGCCGCGCTCAGTCGAGGACGGTCGCCCGGACGCGCTCGCGGCGCGTCGCAACCCTTGCTGGCAGCGCCTGATGCTGGCCGCCGAGGACCCGCTCAGCGGTCCAGGACCAGGCGCCCGATCTGCCCCACGAACACCACACGTCCCTCGCCAGACAGCGATGGGCGCACTGCTCCGGTCAGGTCCGCCGGCGCACCGTCGGCCGGTGCAAGGCGAACGTGCACCGGCCGACCCGATCGAGTTTCGAGGGTGGCCATGCCCGGCGCCAGCCCCCATCGCGTAAGCAGAATCGCACACGCGATCGCGCCCGTGCCGCAGGCCAACGTCTCGCCCTCGACGCCTCGCTCGAACGTGCGGTAGGCCCAGCCGCCCCGACCGTCCGGCGCCACCCAGTTCACATTGGCGCCCGCTGGCGCGAGAGAGGCGTGCTGCCGTATTGGCGGTCCGTCAACCGCGACCGCAACCGCGTCGAGCGCCGCGCGGTCTGGCAGCAACAACACGACGTGCGGGACACCCACGAGCGCGAACCCGCTGCGTATCGCCTCCGCTGCGACCGCCCCCAACGAGCCCCGCAGATCGTCGCGCACCTCTCGCACCGGCGCCACATCGATCTCGGGATGCGCCAGCTCGCGACGCGCCGTCACCAGTCCTGCGTCAGTGTTCAGCCGGACCGCGGTCGGCGCGGCGAGGCCGAGCTGGACGCTCAAGGCCGTGCTGCAAAGCGTCGCATTGCCGCACAGCTCGCCAAGGCTGCCATCCCGATTGAAGTACCGGAGTCGGATCGGGTCGGTCGAGTCACCCGGCGGTGGTGGTTCAAGTATCACGACACCGTCGGCGCCTATCCCGTTGTTCCGGTTGCAGATAGACGCAATGACCTCAGGTCGCGTGACAAGATCGGTCGGCGACGTGCGCGCGTCGAAAATGACGAAGTCGTTCCCCGACCCCGTCATCTTCGTGAACGGCACCCCCTCGAGCGGCGACAGGTCGAGCACGTTCAATACCGACCCGTCAGGCCCCACCAGCGCAGCCGCCACACCATCCACACGGCCTCTCGCACGATGCGCTTCGACATCTTCGATTCGCCCTCCGTGCGATCATTGAACACGATCGGGATCTCGGCGATGCGGAAACCGCGCTTCCACGCGCGGTAGCTCATCTCGATCTGGAACGCGTAGCCGTTCGACCGTACGGCATCGAGCGGGATGGCCTCGAGCACACGGCGCCTGAAGCACTTGAAGCCGCCGGTCGCGTCGCCGAGATGCATGCCGGTCACGATGCGGGCGTAGATGTTCGCGCCGTACGACAGCAGGAGCCGGGTCATCGGCCAGTTCACGACGGTCACCCTGCCCTGTCGATACCGCGACCCGAGCACGAGATCGGCGTCGCGCACCGCGCCCAGGAACTCCGGAAGGTGGGACGGGTCGTGCGAGAAGTCGGCGTCCATCTCGAAGATGTACGCATAGTCGTGGCCAAGGGCCCACTTGAAGCCGGCCAGATAGGCGCGACCGAGCCCTTCCTTGCCCGCGCGATGCAGCACGTGCACGCGCGGGTCGGCCGCGGCGAGCTCGTCGGCCAGGCGGCCCGTGCCATCGGGCGAGTTGTCGTCCACCACGAGCACTTCAAGCCGCGGGTCCTGCGCGAGGATGCGCGGCACGATGCGCGTGATGTTGTCCTTCTCGTTGTACGTCGGCACGATCACGAGCGCGCGTTCGCCATCGGGCACGGCGCCCTGCGGCGACCAGGGAGTGGTCCGGGCGTCAGACACGCACGCTCCGGCGTTCCTGCAGCACACCGGCGCCAATCCACAGGACGCCGACGAGCACCGCGAGCAGCGTGATCGTCTGACCCGTGTGGACTGTGGCGTTGTCGAACGTCAGACGCACGGACTTGGCGCCGGCGGGCAACACCACGCCGCTGATCACGTAGTCCGCGCGATCCATGGGCGCTGGCTGACCGTCAACCTGCGCCTGCCACCCCGGGTAGTAGTTCTCCGAGACCATGAGCGTCGCACCGGCGGGCACCTCGCCCTCGATCGCGAGCTCCACGTCACCCGGCGCGTAGCGCACAACGCGTGTCCGGACACCATCGAGGGCGCCGGGCAGCTCGGTGGACTGGTCGGCGCGCGGCGCGTCCACCGACGATTCCGTCGGGAAGATCGCGGCGCGACGCAGGTCGAAACGCGGATCGAGCACGGTGGCGAGCGTCTGCTCGTCGTCGGCCTTCACGCGCAGCGGGACAACCCACGCGTAGGGTTGCTCGCCGGGGAGGCGATAGAGATGCACCGTGCTGCCGGCGGCGTTCCGCGTGGGGCCGGCGATCTTCTCCGCGCCCTCGAGCGGGAGCTCGGCGAGGTTGGTGTAGAGGAACCGGCTGTTGGTGAGGGCCCAGAAGTTCGGGTTGCCCGTGACCCCGTTGCCGGCGGCCTCGATGAGGCGGCGATAGCGACCGAGTTCGTTGCCGTGATACCCGAGCACATCGCGAATGTCGTGCGCCATGAGCGCCGATCCGCCGAGGAACGGATCACGTCGCGCGATCTCGCCACCGCCCTGGAAGCCGAGCGCGAGCACACGTCCCGGCTGCCCATCGGCGTTGACCGCGTCGATCGCGGCATCGGACGCGTACAGCGTGTTCGCGCCTTCGCTGAACATCCAGTAGTGCCGCCCCACACTCCAGAGGTCGAGCGCGACCACGGCGATGAGCAGCCCACCGGCGAGGGCTGGCGCCGGTCGTTGGCGACCGCTCCACCAGGCAAGTCCCGCCACGGCAAGCGCGATGGCCGCAACGCGCAGGCTTCCCATGAGGACGGCCGACGCGTTGGCATCGACGCGCACGATGAGCGATGGGTCGACCATCACGCCCTCGGCGATCCGGCTCCACACGCCGAGCACCCCGAAGAGTGCGGTCACCGCGCCCGCGGACACGGCGCCGATGAGGAACCCGCGACCGAGGCGACCGGCCAGCAATCGCTCCGCGCCGAAGGCCGCGAGCATTGCCGTCGCAAAGCTCACGACGTAGAGGATGGTGCTCGGAGCGCGGAAGAACTTCGTTCCCGGCACGATGGCGTAGACGAGATGATAGAACGGCGTGTTGCCGCCCCAGGCCCAGAGCAACGTGACGACGGCGGTCCCGAGCCAGAAGAGGGCGTGGGCGCGCGTGCGCGGTCGCGCGCCACCGAAGAGCCCCGCAGCGGCGAGCAGAAGCACGCCGACGCCGAGATACTCGCTGTGGAAGTGGATGCCGTTCGCGCCCCAGTAGTTGTCGAGGATTCCCGAGAACTGCGGGAGCCACATGTTGATCGTCTCCTCGAGCGGCATCGAGAACGAGGTGGCGTAGTCGTACCCCTTGCCGCCGGATCGCGGCGACCAGTCCACGTACTCGAAGACGGGCGCGAACTGCGCTGCGCCGATGGCGAAGCCGATGACGATGGCCACGCCCGCGAGCAGCAGCCGACCCACGGGACGTACCGGCGCGTCGGTCGTTGCGGTGGACGCCGATGCGATGGCGGTGTTGAGCGCGCCGGGCCAGAGCGTGACAAACAACGCGAAGGCACCGGCGGTAAGCAGCATGTACTGAAGGAGTTGCGGGTGCGGCGACAACACGCCAAGTCCGACGGTGAGGGCGAGTGCGCCCCACGCCCAGCGGCGTCCGTCGCGTAGTCCGAGCACGAGCATCCAGAGCGTGAGCGGCAACATGGCGCTCACGAAGAGCTTGCCGTCGTGACCCGGCGACGGGAACGACGCCAGCTGTCCGCTCAGCATGTACCCGACGCCGCCGATCGATGCCGGCAGCAGACCGAAGCCGGTGCTGCGCAGGAAGCCGATCGTGAAGACCCCCGCCAGGAACAGATGCAGCACGAAGCCCCACGTCATCGCGACGTCGGTGGGGAGCAGCAACCGCAGCAGGAACGTCGGATAGTAGATGTCACCGTGCATCGCGGCGATGTACGGCATGCCGCCCTGCAGATACGGATTCCACTGCGGGAAGCCCTGCCCCGCCTTGAGCGATTCCGCCGCGAAGGCACGGAACGGATAGCCCGCGATGTACTGATCGCTGTGCGGGTTCACGAGGAAGCTGCCGCCGAGCGCCGGCCACGCCAACAGAAGCGTGCAGACCGCGCACGTCAGCAGCGCCCAGAGCCAGGCGTTGCGCGGAGTCCAATCCAACGGTGAGCCGTCAAGGCGATCCATGCGAAGCAATGCGAGAGTCGAAGAACGGGAGCCGATCACGGTGCAACCCGTCGCGACCCGCAGAGGTCACGACGGACGGGAACGGCGAGCTGGGGTGAGCGCGAGACTGATCAATCCCGGCAGCACTTCGAGCACGAGCAGCCAGAGCCGCGACGCGATCGCGAGAATCGTCGCGTCGGTCGCCGTGACGAGTCCGAGCGCGGCGAAGGCGGCGACCATCGCCCCCTCGCGCGCGCCAATGCCGCCCGGTGCGATGAGCACCAGATACCCCACCAGATACGAAGCAGTCCAAATTGCGATGAATCCGAGGGTCGCGCCACTCACCGCGGGCAACAATCCGAGGGCCAGCAGGTGAAAGGCGACGCCGTATCCGACCCACGAGAGCGCGTTGATGGCCACCGCGCTCCAGATGAGGCCCGCCGGGAGCGGCTGCACCGGCTCGGTCACGCCCTGCCGACGCTGCGTGATGGCGCGCACGACGGGTGGGAGGATCCACGGCAGGAGCAGCACACCCACCATGAACAGCGCGAGGGCGCCCCACGCCGCGATGCGATAGTTGGGGCCGAGTGCGTCGAGCACGCTGGGGCCGGCGAGGGCGACGACACCAAAGCCGGCGCCGATGTTGAGGAGCGTGCCAAGCAGTGCGGCACCGGTGGCGCCGACGGCACTTGCCCCCTCGCGCTGGGCGAGGACGGCCAGCGCGGCCACCGACCAGATCTTGAACGGCAGATAGCGGCCGAGATTCGCGGTCGTCCACACGCGTACCGCGGCGCCGTACGGCAACGTCGTCCCCCATCCGGCCATCAGCATGCGCCAGCTCTGCACGAGCGCGGCGTAGGTGCCCAGCACGATGACGCTGGCCGCAGCGATGAACCCCCAGCGGACGCGCAGCGCACCGGCGGCCGCGCGCAGCGCGTCACGCTGCTCGACGAGTTCGCGGCCGATCCACACGAGCAGCGCGGCCAACAACACGCCCTGCGCGAGGCGCCAGATGCGCGCGCGATTCATTGGCGAGCACTCGCGGCGAGGTCTTCATCGGGCCGCTCGGGACTCGCGTACAACGCGAGGTAACGCGCCGCAACATGCGCTGGATCAAAGTGTTCAAGCGCATGTGCTCGAGCCATTTCGCCGCGTGTGCGTGTCGCGTTGAGGTCGCGGGCCGCGGCGTCGATCGCGGCGGCGAGTGCGTCGATATCGCCTGGTTCGATGAGTGTGCCACCGTGCGACGGCACGACCACGTCGGGGAGTCCACCGCTGCGATACGCGATGACGGGTGTGCTGCACAATGCCGATTCGACCGCGACGAGGCCGAGTCCTTCTTCGTGTGACGGCATGACCGTCACGAGGGCGCGCTGATACAACGCCGGCAGCGCGTCGTGCGGCAGCGCGCCATGCCAGCGTACACGCGACGCGAGACCCAGCGTGTTCGCCTGCGCGTGCAGCGCCGCGCGATCGGGACCGTCACCGACGATGTCGCACGTGAGGTGTGAGGCGGTGCGCGCCAGTGCCGCCAGCAGCTGCCCGACACCCTTCTGTGCGTTCAGTCGGCCCACGAACAGGACACCGCCGCGATCGCGCGGTCCCGGTGTGAAGCCGTGGACATTGACCGGCATGGGGGCGACGTGGATGTCGCACCCGGGCACGATCGACGCGGCCGTGTCGGCGAGCCAGTGCGAGACGGCGGTCACGGCCTGCGCCCGATGCAGGACGGCCCGCATGATGGGATGCGCGGCTGACACGCCCTGCGCGAGGCGCACGTCGCTCCCGTGCATGGTGACGATGAAGCGCGGGCCGCCCGGCCGCCCGAGGCCGGCGGCCCAGGTGCACAGTCCCGCCGGAAACCACCAGTGGGCGTGCACGGCGTCGTACGGCGCGCCTTCGCGTCGCGCCGCCGTGATCGCCTGCTGCACCGCACGCCGTGTGTGCCAGAGCAGGCCGAGCAGCGCGAATCGACCGCTCCAGCCGGCGCGCACCGCTTCCACCATCGTGCCTTCGTACGCGAGCGTCTGGCGATCGTCGCGCGCGTAGCGCACGCGCTGCACCGGGATCCCCTGCACGACATCGCGCGACGCCAGTCCCGGTGCGCCGGGCGCGATCACATCGATCCGTGCACCTGCATTCCCGAGCGCGTCGGCAAGGCGCAAAATGAACGAGCCCGCCGGATCACCGGCGGTTCGCGGGAAGTTGTGCGTGACGAAGAGGACGCGCGGCGACGCGGACACAGTCCGGGTCGCGATCAGCGCCGTCGCGCGCTCGACGAGCCGCCCGCGCGCTCGTCGTTGGGCGCATCCTCCGATGCGCGATCCGCCAGCACTTCATCGAGGGTGCGGCGCAGGTCGCGCATCTCCGCGCGTCCCTGGGCGATCTGTTCGCCAAGCAGCCCGGTCGCGAAGAACACGCTGCCGAGCAGCAGACACGTTTCGATCAGCGTCAGCAGCGGCCGATAGCCGATGCCGCCGAAGACACGCACGCCCACCGCCACCAGTCCGGTCAGGACGCCGACGGCGAACAACGCGGCCCCGAGCATGCCGAAGGCGAGCAGCGGCTTCTGCCCGAAGCGCAGCTCGAACCAGACGGCGAGCATGTCGAGCACGCCCACCGGAATGCGCCCCAGCCCGAATTTCGAGCGGCCGGCGTGCCGCGGATAGAGCGGCACCGGGATCTCGGTGACCGTGTATCCCTGATTGGCCGCGAGCACGATCATGTAGCGATGCCAGTCGGGACGCATCGGAAGCGCCGCCATGATCTCGCGCTTGTACGCCTTCACGTTGTTGAGATCACGGACCGAGACACGAAACAGGCGACGGCTCAGGCCATTGTAGATGCGCGAGACAAACGCCTTCTCGTACTTCCCCTGCTTGTACCCCGTGACCATGTCCGCTTCGCCCTGCAGGATGGGGGCGACGAGTCGCGGAATGTCCTCGGGCTTGAACTGGAGGTCGGCCGGATAGAAGACAAGCGTTTCCCCACGCGCGTGCAGCCAGCCGGTACGCAGCGCTTCGGCGATGCCTCGCTGCGTCCGGTGACGCACCGCGCGCACGAACGCATACTGCTGCTGCAGCTCCTGCAGCACGGCCCACGTGTCGTCCGACGAGCCGTCGTCGATCACGACCACTTCGTAGCGGGCCGCCTGATCGGCGAACGCCGCCTGCGCCTGCTCCATGAAGAGCGGCAGGTTCTCTGCCTCGTCCTTCGCCGGCACCAGCACGGAGACGTCGAGTGATGGACGGCGCGCGGTTCGCGGCGGCGCGTCGGCGTAGCTGCTCACGGGAGCGATTGCCGTCATGCGTCAGACCCGCTTGCGCATGCGCGCCGGCAGAATGCCGAGTTGATCACGATACTTCGCCACGGTGCGTCGCGCGATCTGTACACCGGTACGCTGGATGATCTCGACGATCGCCTGGTCGGTGAGCGGATTGCGCGGGTCTTCACCAGCCACGAGCTTCTCGAGCTGATCCTTGATGCCGCGCGCCGACACGTCGTCGCCATCGGACGTGGAGAGCCCTGACGAGAAGAAGAACTTGAGGGGCAGCACACCGCGTGGCGTCTGCACGAACTTCTCGTTGGTCACACGGCTGACGGTGGACTCGTGCATGCCGACCGCGTCGGCGACCTCGCGCAGCGTGAGCGGCTTGAGATACTGGATGCCGCGCTCGAAGAAGTCGCGCTGCCGATCGACGATGAAGTGCATGACCTTGAGCATCGTCTGCCGACGCTGCTCGATGGCCTGAATCATCCAGTTGGCCGAGTTGAGCTTGGACGCGATGAAGTCCTTGCTCTCGGTGTCGAAGTGCTTGCGGTCGCGCGCGAGTTCCTGATACGAGCGGCTGATCTTGAGCCGCGGCAGGTTGCCGTCGTTGAGGAACACATGGTACGCGCCGTCGATCTTGTCGATGATCAGATCGGGGACGATGTAGTCCTCGGTGGGCGCGGCGAAGCGCAAGCCGGGCTTGGGGTCGAGTCGCGCCACTTCGTCGGCCGCCGTCTGCACTTCCTGCACACTGATCGCGAAGCGACGTGCGACTTCACTCCAGCGGTGCGCAATGAGCTCCTCGAAGGCCTCCTCGACGAGGCGCCACGCCAGCGTCCCCTGCGCGTTGAGCGACGTGAGCTGCAGCAGCAGGCATTCGCGGAGATCGCGGGCGCACACGCCGGGCGGATCGAGGTCCTGCATCACGCGCAACATGGCCAGCACTTCGTCGTCGCTGAACGGCGTGGCGGCCGGCACGTCGAGTTCTTCGGCGGCGCGCACCAGCACCTCGTTGACGCCGTCGCGAATCTCGTCGAGCGTCGCGGCGAGATGCCCCGCCTCATCGATGTTGCCGATGAACTCTTCGGCGAGCAACGCCTGGCGTGGCGTGAGATCGAGCAGGGCCACCTGCTCCTTCAGGTGGTCGGCGAGATCGTGCGCCGCCACCGTGACGGGCTCGTACCACTCGCGCTGCTCGGCTTCTTCGCGCACGCCGCCCGTTTCGAACCCGTCGAGCAGCACGCTTTCCCAGTCGACGTCGTCGTCGCCGGACTTCTCCGGTTCCGGTTCGTCGCCGGTCTCGGCTTCGGCAAGGTTCTCGGGCTCGGCCGTCTCTTCCCCTTCTTCGGCCGCGTCGGCTTCGTCGTCCTCGGGTTCGACCAGCTCGAGAAACGGATTGGTGAGCAGTTCCTGCTTGAGGTGCTGCTGGAGATCGAGGAGGGGCATGTACAGCAGATCCATCGCCTGGTACAGGCGTGGATTGATCTTCAGCTCCTGACGGAGCGACGTGCTCTGCTGCAAGCCCGTCTTCATCACGCGGTGCCCTCGGGAGCGGACGCGTCGGCATAGCGCGCCCGGAGACGCGCTGTGAGGGTGGGTCCGAAGTAACGCTCGGAGACTTCGTCGTCGAAGACGAGGTCGCGGACCGCGCCGGCGACGCCCACCCGACCGTCGTACATGATGTACGCCCGGTCGACGATGTCCAGCGTCTGCTCGACGTTGTGATCCGAGATGAGGACGCCGATCCCCCGATACCGCAACTCGGCGACGATCTTCTGGATGTCGTAGACGGCCTTCGGATCGACGCCGGCGAAGGGCTCGTCGAGCATCATGAACTTGGGCTCGGTCACGAGCGCCCGGGTAATCTCCAGGCGGCGCCGTTCGCCGCCGGAGAGCTGGAATGCCTTGCTCCGTCGGAGATGCTTGATCTTGAGTTCGTCGAGCAGCGTCTCGAGGCGCTCCGCGCGTTCCTTGGACGACAGGTCGAGTGTCTCGAGGATGGCGAGGATGTTGTCCTCGACGGAGAGCTTGCGGAAGATGCTCGGTTCCTGCGCGAGGTAGCCGATGCCGCGCTGTGCCCGCTTGTACATGGGCATGCGCGTGATGTCCTCGCCATCGAGCGAAATGCGCCCCACGAGCGGCGCGATCAGCCCGACGATCATGTAGAACGTGGTGGTCTTGCCCGCGCCATTGGGGCCGAGCAGGCCGACGATCTCGCCCTGCTTCAGGTGCAGCCCGACGTTGTCCACCACCTTCCGACCACGGTACACCTTCACCAGCCCTTCGGCCGACAGTTCACTGCCACCGGCGACCACCGGTGGCGCGGCGACGCCACCAGCGGCCGGTTCGTTCGGATCGCCGTGTTCACCGACGTCGAGCGCCGCCTCACCCGGGTAGGGCGCGTCGGCGTCATCGTTGGCAGGATCGAAGGGCACGGTCATCGCGGAGGGGATCGGTACGCGGTCGAGCGGAGGGCGGGGAGAAACCAGTGTCGAGCAGCGGTGGCAACGGGGCCACCGGGACGGCGCTCCGCCGGTCGCTCCCTCCAACTTAGCCGGGAGGGTGACAGGGCGGCGAGAGGGGGCGCATCGCTCGCGATGTCGGGTGGCACACGCCGTGCACTGTCCCGGCGCAGACTGTCACGCCGCTGGATCACGCGGCGGACCGAGTCACGGCCCGCGCTATCGAGTCCCATGGTGTCCGGTGTGACGGTGGTGCTGTCGGTCAGCGAATCGAGGATGGGCTCGAGATAGAGCCCGACGGCCTGCGAATCAACCAGCACCTCACGCATCTCGCCGTTCGCGAACTCGGCGCGGATGCGCTTCCCCCGCACGTAGTTGATGGCGGGGGGGAGTGTGGGCCCGCGATTGGAGGGCACCTGATACCGCGAGACCGCATTGCCGGTGGCCGTGACGAGCTTCATCACGCTCCGTGGGGCGGTGTCGGGCGGCGTGGTGATCGTGTCGAACTCGGCCACGACCGTGTCCCCCATGAGCAGGTCTCGCTCTTCCGAGCGCAGCTTGAGGGTGTCCGGGACGCCCTGCGCGATCGCGCGCCCCACCGCGTGCAGCATGCGAATGCGCTGCTTGGGGAGATCCACATCGATGGAGTCGGCCTCGAGCGACTGCGTGGGCGTCTCGGCGAATGCACGGCCCGTGCCGAACGCCCACGCGCGCTGCACGAGTTGCGAGTCGAGCTGCATGGCGACACGCTCGGCGCGCATCGTGAGGTCGCGACTGGTGCCCTGCGCGCGATGCGAGGCGAGCACACGATCGAGCTGTCGATTGGTGCTGAACAAGTCGATCGTGTCGCCGACGAGGCGGAAGGGACGCGCGGTGTCTCGCGAGAGCACGTAGGCGCCGCGCATGAGACGCGCCTGCTCCGTGACCTTGTTGAACGCCGCGGTATCTCCCTCGGCGACGATCATCTCGCGATTGATCACCACGTTGCCCCACGCCACGAGCAGCGTGTCGCCGACGTCCTCCATCTGATTGGCGGTGATGTTCACGGGCGGTCGCTCGCGCCCCGTGGAGTCCTTCTCCACCAGATTGACGGAGGGTCGATCGGGGGCGAAGAGTCGTGGCACATCACGCGCCCGTCCGGCACGAAAGTACTCGATGCTGGGACCACGAAACACCGAGCCGCTCTTGAGGTCGGTCGCCGTCACGCCACCGGTGGCGACCAGACGCTCTTCCTTGGTGAAGTAGGTCGCGGTTGGCGAGAGGACCTGCATCTTGCCCGGCTCTTCGAAGATCACGTTGCCGATGAGCAGCAGCATGCTGAGCGATTCGTACTGCTCCGCGCTGTCGGCTTTCACGAAGTTCGCTTCGCCCTGACACTTGGCGACCACGCCGCCGCCGATGAACGCGTTGCGCGTCCCATCCGGCAGGAGATTCGTGACCAGCCGAGAGTCGGGTGGGCTGTCGTTGAAATCGAGCAGGCATTCACGTGTTGCCGGCTTGCGTTTCGGTGGTGCCTTTTTTGCGGCGTCTCGCGCAATCGAATCGCGCACGAGCGAATCACGTGCGGCGGAGTCCATCACGGGACGCGGTGGCGCGCTATCGGTCTTCGCGCTGTCGGCGCGCGCACTATCGGCGCGCGCGCTATCCGCACGCGCCGAATCGGCAGCGGGCATGGGAGCGCGCACGGAGTCGCCGGCCGCGCCATCGGGCGGCGTGGCCGGCGGCGTGCCCCGCCGTCCGCCAAAGCAACCGGCCACGATGAGGACCACGCCCAGCAGCGCGAGCCACGCGACGCGCCGAGACGGATTCACTTGTTCTCGACCTGCACAGGTGCAACGCCCTTGAAGTTCCGGATGACTCGCAGCTTGGTGAGCTGCGGATCGGATTCGAAGCCGATGCCGGTGATCTGACGCTTCGGGGGTTCGTTGAGCACGAACGCGCTGTCGCTGAAGATCTGATTGCGCAACTCGTCGTACACGAGCTGCTGCGTTTCGAGGCGGCGGCCGTCGGCGCGCACGACGACCACATTGCCGCGCGCTTCGAGGCGATTGAGTCGCTTGTTGTACGTCCCTTCACGCGCGGTGAGCTGACCATCCTTGGCCCCGAGCGCATCGAAGAAGGTCACGTTCACCACGCGCAGCTCGAAGCGGTTGCCCCCATCGTAGGTGTAGGTGGTGTCGGCGAGCAGTTCGCCGCGCGCTGTGGACTCGTTGGTGAGGCGCATGCGCACCCCCCATCCCAGCTGTTCCGCAGAGTCGGGCAGCAGCGCATCCGCCGGTCGCGGCGCGGTACCGCTGTCGTCGCACGCCGCGGCCGCGCACAGGATCCCCACGAGCCAGAGCATCGGGCGCCGCATCAGACGGCCCCGGCGCGCATGAGGTCGTGCAGATGCACGACGCCAACCAGGGCGTCGTGCGCATCGAGGACCGGCATTGCCATGATTCCGTGCGTCTCCATGCGGTGCACCACCGCACTGCCAAGTTCATCGTCGCGTGCGACACGCGGGTTCGTCGTCATGACCCCCGTCACGGGCACGCCGAGTGCGTCCGGTTCGCGCTCCAGCAGGCGCGCGAGATCACCAGCCGTCACGACACCACACATGCGGCTGCTCTCATCGATCACGATGGCGATGCCACGCCGACCCGCGAGTCGGACGGTCGCGTCGCGCATTGTGGCCGAGTCGGGCACGGTTGGCAGCGGTGCGCCCTCCATGACATCGCGGACGCGCGTGAGCAGCTTGCGCCCGAGCGCGCCGCCGGGATGCAGTCGCGCAAAATCTTCGGCGCGAAATCCGCGTTCCTGCAGCAACGCGACCGCGAGCGCGTCGCCCAACGCCAGCGTGACGGTCGTGCTCGTCGTGGGCGCGAGATCGTGGGGGCACGCTTCGTCGCGTGTGCCAAGATCGAGTACCACGTCGGCGTGTCGTGCGAGCCGCGAGGCGCGATCGGCGGTCATGGCGATCATGCGCACGCCAAGCCGCGCCAGCGCGTCAATGAGCCCCAGCAGTTCGGTAGTCTCGCCACTCTTCGAGAGCAGAATCGCGACGTCGCCGGGACCGACAATTCCCAGATCACCGTGCACGCTCTCCACCGGATGCAGGAACATGGCGGGTGTGCCGGTGCTTGTGAGCGTGGCCGCGATCTTGCGCCCGATGAGGCCTGACTTGCCGACCCCCGCCACGATCACCCGCCCCGAGCTCTGGGCGATCAGCTGCACCGCCCGTTCGAAGTCGCTGCCGAGCGTCGCAGCCGCTGCGGTGAGTGCATCGCGCTCGAGTTCGAGCACACGTCGACCGCGGGCGATGATGTCGAGCGCTGGTTCCACGCTGACCGACGTACTCACGACGCCGACTCCTCGCGCGACCGACTGAAGACATAGCGCTCGACCGCGCCATGCCATTCATCCCGCGCGTCGAGCAGCCCTTCGGCAAACTCTCGCACCGCGCCGTGTCCACCAGCGCGCGCGAGTTGCCAGGTGCAACTGCGCCGCACCTCGGGCACGGCATTGCCGACGGCGACCGGGAGCGCGACGCGGCGCAGGATGGGGAGATCGGGGAGATCGTCCCCGACGAAGGCGGCTTCGTCGTCGCGGCAGCCGAGTTCATGGAGAACGCGACGCCACGCGGCAAGTTTGCGTGCCTGCGGGTCCTGCGCGAGCGCGTCCACCTGCAACTCACGCGCGCGCTGCGCGACGCTGTCCGAGACGCGGCCCGTCACGATGGCCACCTTGATGCCGCACTCCCGCAGCAAGGTCACGCCGAGCCCGTCCTGGATGTCATAGCGCTTGAGTTCGAAGGGGATCGAGCGGCCCTCGTGGCTGCTCGCTCCCAGATACACGCCACCGTCGGTCAGAGTGCCATCGATGTCGAGACCGACCACGCGAATGCGACGCGCCAGCCCCGGGTCGAGCACCGGCGGCTGGAGTCGGATGGCGGGCAGCGCCTCGTGATCGCCGCGCGCCTCGTTCATGCGCGCACTCGCGCCCAGATGTCCACCGCACGACGCACGAGATCATCGAGCGCGTCGAGCGGCAGCATGTTCGGACCGTCGCTGGGTGCGGCGTCCGGATTCGGATGCGTCTCGAGAAAGAGCCCCTGCGCCCCCGCGGCCACCGCCGCGAGGGTCAGCGTCGCGACGAACTCGCGCGCGCCGCCGCTCGCCCCTCCCGGCCCCTGCCCCGGTCGCTGCACGCTGTGCGTGCCGTCCATGATCACCGGCACCTCACACGTCTCTCGCATCCGCGCGAAGCTGCGCATGTCGACGACAAGATCGCCGTACCCGAAGAACGTGCCGCGCTCGGTGACGGCCAACTCGGCGCGCGACGCACGCGGCCGCGCCATCCACACCTTGTTCACGGCGCCGAGCATTCCCTCGGGGTGCATCCATTGGCCCTTCTTCACGTTCACCGCGCGCCCTGTCGCTCCGGCCGCTTCGAGCAGATCGGTCTGTCGGCAGAGAAACGCCGGGATCTGCAGGACATCACACACCTCCGCGGCCGGCGCACACTGTGCGGGCTCGTGCACGTCGGTGAGCACCGGGAGGCCAGTGGCGGCGCGGACGCGCGCGAGGGCCGCGAGGCCCGCTTCGAGCCCGGGGCCACGCGTCGCCCCCGGGTTCGAACGATTCGCCTTGTCGAACGACGCCTTGAAGATCACGCCGCCCGGCACATGCTCCGCGAGGCGGGCCAGATGCTCGGCGACGCGCAGATTGAGTGCGTCGTCCTCGAGCTGGCACGGCCCGGCGATGAGGAAGAGGCGATCTGGCGGAAGCAGCGGTGCCGTCATGCGTCAGCGGACCGGCGCGGCGAGTTCATCGGCGCGCGTGGCGCACGCTCCGATGAAGCCCGCGAACAGCGGATGCGGACGCGTGGGACGCGACTGCAACTCGGGATGGAACTGGCACCCGACAAACCACGGATGATCGGGCAACTCGATCATCTCGACGAGCGAGTGATCCGGCGAGAGACCGCTCAGACGCATGCCATGAGCGATGAGCGTGTCGCGATACTTGTTCGACACCTCGTAGCGATGGCGATGCCGCTCACTCACCTCGCTCGCGCCGTACGCCGCGGAGGCGCGTGAGCCGGGCGCGAGGCGGCAGGCGTACGCACCAAGGCGCATCGTCCCACCCTTGTCGGTGACTTCACGCTGCGCGTCCATGAGTGCGATGACGGGATTGCTGCACTCGGGGGCGAACTCGCTCGAGTGGCTATCGTCGAGTCCCACGACGTGGCGCGCATACTCGATGATGGCGACCTGCATGCCGAGACAGATGCCGAAGAACGGCAGCCCGGTTTCGCGCGCGGCGCGAATGGCCTCCACCATGCCCTCCACGCCGCGAATGCCGAAGCCGCCCGGCACAAGCAGTCCGTCAAAGCCGGCGAGCTGTGCGCGCGCCGCCGCCGCGTCGGTGAACGCGTCGCTCGAGCACCACGTGATGTCGACGCCGACGTCGTGGGCGATGCCGCCGTGAATCAGGGCTTCCTGGACGCTCTTGTAGCTGTCGGCGTAGTCGGTGTACTTGCCCACGACCGCGATGCGCACGCGTCGGCGCGGATGCGTGATGCGCTGCACGAGGGCCCGCCATGCCCCAAGGTCCGGGGCGTGCGTGTACTCGGAGAGCTTGAGACGTTCCACCACGCGTTCGGCAAAGCCCTGCTGCTCGAAGACCAGCGGGATCTGGTAGATCGACGCCACATCCGGGCTCTCGATCACATTGCCGAAGTCGACGTTGCAGAAGAGCGCGATCTTGCGCTTGACGTCCTCGGTGAGGGGTCGCTCGGTCCGGCAGATGAGCACATCCGGCTGAATGCCGATCTCCATGAGCTCGCGCACGGAGTGCTGGGTGGGCTTCGTCTTCACCTCGCCCGCAGCGGCGATGTACGGCACCAGCGTGAGGTGCACGAACATCGCGTTTTCCTTGCCCACCTCGCGACGGAACTGGCGAATGGCCTCCAGGAACGGCAGCGACTCGATGTCGCCCACGGTCCCGCCGATCTCGACGAGGACCACATCGTTCTCGGGCGCGATGCGCTTGACGGCGGCCTTGATCTCGTCGGTGATGTGCGGAATCACCTGCACCGTGGAGCCCAGGTATTCGCCGCGGCGCTCCTTGGTGATCACGTTGAGGTAGATGCGTCCCGTCGTGATGTTGTTGGCCTGCGAGAGCGCCCGATCGAGAAAGCGCTCGTAGTGGCCAAGGTCGAGATCGGTCTCGGCGCCGTCATCGGTGACGAACACTTCGCCGTGCTGAAACGGCGACATCGTGCCCGGATCGACGTTGAGATACGGATCGAGCTTCATCATGGTGACGCGCAGTCCGCGCTCGATGAGCAGGCGTCCGAGCGAGGCGGCAGCGATGCCCTTGCCGAGCGACGAGACGACGCCGCCGGTGATGAAGATGAACTTCGTGTGATTGGCCTTCGGAACGGGCGGCATCAGAGCGCGGACGACTGGGGAGTGAAGAGCGAACCTGCGTGAGACACAACAGCAGCGGCCGCGTCGCTTGCGACCTCGAATCGGGCCTGCGCGCGGCGCAGGTCCTCTTCCGTGTCGATGCCACCCTCGATGGGCAGCGCGAGGGTGGCGACGCCGATCGCGAGACCATGGGCGAGCGGGCGGAGCTGTTCAAGTCGCTCCACCTGTTCGAGCGGATGTGGTGGCAACGACACCCACGTGGCGAGCGCCGCGCGGGTGTACGCGTACACGCCGATGTGCTGGCGCACGAGTGGCGACTGCAGCTCGGCATCACGCGCGTCGCGCAGCCAGGGAATCGGCGCCCGCGAGAAATACAACGCGTGCCCCGCGTCATTGAGCACAACCTTGACGCAGTCGGGTTGGGCCAGGATGTCGCCAGCGGCATGGGCCGCCGCGGTTCCGATCGGGGCGACACCATCCGACACAACACGCACGGCGGCGGCGACGGCGTCGCGGGCGACGAAGGGCTCGTCCCCCTGCACGTTGAGGATCACGTCGTACGTGGCGTACTCGGGGCGCTCGGCCACTTCGGCAACGCGATCGGTGCCCGAGGGGTGATCAGCGCGCGTGAGCGCCACCGACAGCCCGGCCCCCTGCACCACTTCGGCGATCTCGGTCGAGTCGGTGGCGACCACGACCGCGTCGGCAATGCCGAAGGAGGCGACGCGTTCCGCGACGCGCACCACGAGCGGAACGCCGCCGATCAGGCGGAGCGGTTTGCGGGGGAGTCGCTGCGCCCCGAGGCGCGCCGGAATGACGGCGAGCACGCGCGCTGGCGCGATCGGGCGGGGCGAGTTTGCAGCAAGTTCCACGCCATTTAAGATACTGGGCTGGCCGAGCGATCGCAAACGCCGGCGTCGTGTCACACTCCGTCTTCGGACCCCGATGTCTTCACCCATCTGGTGGGTGGCGTTCAACGCCCTCATCCTGACGTTGCTCGCGCTCGATCTTGGTGTGTTTCACCGGCGTGGTCACGCCGTCGGCGTGCGGGAAGCCCTCACCTGGTCCGCCATCTGGGTCTCGCTCGCGATCGCGTTCGGGGTCGGCATCTGGTGGAAGCTCGGACAGCAGCCCGCGTTGGAGTTCTTCACCGGGTATCTCGTGGAAGAGGCGCTGTCGGTCGACAACCTCTTCGTGTTCATCATGATCTTCGGGTACTTCCGGGTACCCGCCGAGCTGCAGCATCGCGTGCTCTTCTGGGGCATTCTCGGGGCGCTCGTCATGCGTGGCGCCATGATCGCCACGGGGGCGCTCCTGCTCGAACGCTTTCACTGGGTGATCTACATCTTCGGTGCGTTCCTCGTGATCACCGGCATTCGCATGGCGCTGTCGAGCGGCGAAGCGATCGAACCCGAGGCCAATCCGGTCCTGCGATTGCTGCGGCGGTTCATTCCCGTTACCACGCGCTTTCACGGCGAGAAGTTCTTCGTGCGCGAAGCGCTCCGGCCTGGTGAAGCGGTGCGGCGCGTTGCGACGCCGCTCTTCGTCGTGCTGGTGCTGGTCGAGACGACCGACGTCGTCTTCGCGCTCGATTCGATCCCGGCGATCTTCGGCGTCACGCGCGATCCGTTCCTGGTGTACTCCTCGAACGTCTTCGCCATTCTCGGACTGCGCTCGCTCTACTTTGTCCTCGCCGGCGTGATCGGCAAGTTCCACCTGCTCAAGTACGGGCTGTCGGTGGTGCTGTCGTTCGTCGGCGTGAAGATGATCATTGCCGAGTGGTACAAGATTCCCATCGGCATCGCGCTCGGTGTCGTCGCGCTCGTCCTGCTCGCCAGCGTGTTGCTTTCCCTCGTGATTCCCCCGAAGGAGCCGCCGCCGACGGTGAGCCCGGACGCCACCGCCAACGACGGCGCCGCACCCTAGGCCGTCGGCGCGCCCGCGGTGGGTCGGGGGTGCGCCGCTGCGAGCGCGAGGAAGTTCGCGAGCATGGTACGCCCGGCCTCCGTCAGGATGGACTCCGGATGGAACTGCACGCCGTGCACGGGATGCTCGGCGTGCCGGAGCCCCTGAATCTCCGACGGGTCGCCCTCGGTCCACGCAGTCACAACGAGCGCCTCGGGCAGCGTTGCACGCTCGACGACGAGCGAGTGATACCGCATCACCGTCAGCGGGGACGGAAGCGTGGCGAAGACGCTCGCCCCCGTGTGGACGACCGGCGATGTCTTGCCGTGCATCACGCGCTGCGCGCGGACGACTCGGCCCCCGTAGGCCTCGCCGATGGCCTGATGTCCGAGGCACACGCCAAGCGTGGGGATCTGCGCTCCGAAACGGCGAATCAGCGGCACGGAGATCCCCGCCTCGGTCGGCGTGCACGGCCCCGGCGAGATGATGATCGCCTCCGGTGACATGGTCGCGACGTCCTCGAGTGTCAGTGCATCGTTGCGATGCACCTCGAGGGTCGCGCCCAACTCCCCGAGATACTGCACGAGGTTGTACGTGAAGGAGTCGTAGTTGTCGATGACAA
Organism: Gemmatimonadaceae bacterium; assembly: GCA_025453875.1. Classification (GTDB taxonomy): domain Bacteria; phylum Gemmatimonadota; class Gemmatimonadetes; order Gemmatimonadales; family Gemmatimonadaceae; genus JAABRT01. The sequence continues at coordinate 22,389 of JALOPN010000003.1, forward strand.
GAATCAACGGGATCGCCTCGGAGGTCATCGCGCCGTTGGTGGTCCGCTCAGGGGCGCGGATGGAAGGAACGGTGCACCGTGCGAAGATACTCACGGTCAACGTGCGTGTAGAGCTGCGTGGTCGCGATGTCGGCGTGCCCGAGCATCTCCTGCACGGCCCGCAGGTCGGCACCGCCCTCGAGCAGATGCGTCGCGAACGAGTGGCGCAGCGTGTGCGGCGAGACGGGCTTCTCGATGCCCGCCATGAGCACGTACTTGCGCAGGATCTTCCACGCGCCCATGCGCGTGAGCGGCTCGCCGCGCGCGTTGAGAAACAGGACGCCCTGCCCCGCGCCACGCTCGAGCACGGGGCGCAGCTCGCGCAGATACACCGCGAGAGCACCAATGGCCGAGCGGCCGATCGGCACGAGCCGCTCCTTGCTCCCCTTGCCGAGTACGCGCACGAGGCTCTCCTCGAGCAGGACGTCGCGCACGCTGATCGTGATCCACTCCGAGACGCGAAGCCCCGCGCCGTACGCCAGCTCGAGCATCGCGCGATCGCGAAAGGCCAACGGTTCCTCGAGTCCGGGCGCGCCCAGCAGACGCAGCACCTCATCGACCGTGAGCACCTCCGGCAGCGTGCGCCAGCGCGCCGGTGTTTCGAGCCGCTCCGTGGGATCGGTGGTGACGAGCCCCTCGCCCAGCAGGATGCGAAACCACGTGCGCAGCGCGCTGACGTTGCGGCGAATCGTGGCCCCCGACAGTCCGAGATCACGCAGCGTGTAGACGTACTCGCGCAGCACACGCGGCGTCAGCGCACCCGCCGTCGTCACGCCCTGCGAACGCGCGTACGCGGCGCAGCGGATCACATCGCGGCGGTAGGCCTCGATCGTGCGCGGTGACGCGCCCTGCTCCAGCACGAGCACATCCTCGAAGCGCCGCAGAAAGAAGCCGCGGTCGAGCGCACGTTCGTCCAGCGCGTCGACCGACGTTGCCGGAGCCTCCGACGCGCTCATGGCGTGGCGGCTCCACCCTCAGGCAAGCTGCGCTCCAGCAAGGCGAAGAGATTCTCGCCCATGACCTTCGCGATCGTTCCCGGCGTGAGGCCGGCGGCCAGAAGCGCATCGGTCACCTGCACGAGTTCGCTGGCGTCGAATGTGGTCGTGACGGCACCATCCCAATCCGACCCCAACGCGACGTGGTCCTCACCGGCGACCGAGATGGCGTGCACGATGGCGCGTGCCACGCTCGTCGGCGTGATCTCGCACACTGCGCCATCCCAGTAGCCAATGCCCACCACGCCGCCCGTCGCGGCGATACGACGCAGCTGGTCGTCGGTCAGGTTGCGCGGGCCGGGACACGTCGCGGCCACCCCCGTGTGCGAGACCACCACGGGTCGCTGCGCCATCGCGAGCACGTCATCGATGAGCGCCGGAGACGCGTGCGCGAGATCGACGAGCATGCCGAGCGCTTCAAGCCGCGCAATGACATCGCGACCGAGGGGCGTGAGCCCTCCGCGCGCCTGTCCATGGGCTGACCCACCGACCTCGTTGTCGAAGAAATGGGTGAGCCCCGCCATGCGAAACCCGAGCGCGTAGAGCGAATCGACACGGTCGAGGCGGCCTTCGAGCACCTGCAAGCCTTCGAGCGACAACGTGCCGAGCAGCACGGGCTCGCCACGAGCACGCGCCGCGAGTCCGTCGCGCAGCTCGGCACGCGTACGCACGACGCGCAGTTGTCCATTGCTGCGTGCGGCCGCATCGTCGAGTGCGTGGGCCACCCGTTCGGCGCGGGCGTACAGACTGGTCCACGTCGCGCGCGGCCAGCGCTGCGTGATGGCGAGGAGCGTGATGTTGTCGCTCGCGGCATCATTGCGCTCGTAGTTCATGCCCCGCGGCGTCTTGGACACCGTCGAGAACACCTGCAGCGCGACATTGCCATCGAGCAGGCGTGGCAGATCGGTCTGCCCTCGGTCATGCCGCTGCAGCGGATCGCGCAGCGACCAGAGCAGCAGGTCGTCGTGGAGGTCGGCGATGCGCAGCGTGGCATGCAGGGCGCGCGCGGCCTCCGAGACCACGACCGGTGACGACGGTCGCTCCACCCGGTTCATGTTGGCGTCCACGACGCGCGGCAGCACGGTGAGCGAGCCCGTGAGTGCCACCACAAGGATGCCGAGCAGGAACCAGAGAATCCGTCGCATTGAGGGAATCTCGCGACGCTGCGGCGCGCTGCCAATCACCAACGCGTGGGCGGACACGCCCGCCGCGCCGCTTTCCGCGATGCGCTAGCGGCGACGCAGGAAGTACACGGCCGCCGCAACCGCAATCGCGAGGGCGATTCCGCCGAGCACCCGTTGGCTGCGGCCGATGGTGTCCAGCAGGACATCCGCATTTGCGCCGAGCGTGAAGGCGAACCAGGTGATCAGCCCATACCAGAGGGCTGACGCCAGACTCATCGCCACGAGCGCGCGCCCGAGGCCAACGCCGAGGGCGCCAGCGAGCGGCGGGACGATGGCCCGCACCGCCGGGATGAATCGACTCACCGCGAGCGCCCAGAGGCCGTGCCGCGCATACTGCGCCCGCACGCGTGCCTCGGCCGCCTCGCCGCCCAGACTGGGCAGGCGTTTCGCCAACCACGGCGCACCGAGACGCCGTCCGAGGGCGTACATGAGCACGGCGCCACCAAGATTGCCGATCATGGTGGCCGCCCACGCGCCCAGTGCCGATCCGTTGCCGCGCGCGGCGACAAAAGCGCCCAGCGCAACTGCCGTGTCCGCTGGCAGCGGGGGGAACAGATTCTCTGCGAACGCCGCCGCCGAGATCACGAGATACAGCCAGAGGCTGGGCAGCGTGCCCAGCCAATCGAGCAGGTCGGTCACCCGGCCACGAGGGTCGCGACGGCGATCACGGCGAGTCCCTCGCCCCGACCGATCCAGCCGAGGGTCTCATTGGTCTTCCCCTTCACGAAGACATCGGCGACGTCGACGCCAAGGGCCGCAGACAGACGCGCGCGCATCGCGTCGCGATGGCGGCCGATCTTGGGCTGCTCCGCGATGACGGTGACGTCGACGTTGCCGATGCGCCAGCCGGCCGCCTGCACCGCCGCGACAGCGACCTCCAACATCTCGATCGAATCCTTGCCCTTGTTGGCGGGATCGGTGTCGGGAAAGAGTGCGCCAATGTCGCCCAGCGCGGCGGCACCAAGCAGCGCATCCGTGATCGCGTGACAGACCGCGTCGCCGTCACTGTGTCCCGCGCAGTGACGGTCGAACGGAATGTGAATGCCACCGAGCACCATCGGCCCGCCGTCGGCGAGCCGATGCGAGTCGTAGCCGATGCCTGTACGGAACGGAACGCGCGACGTGCTCACGCCGCCACGCCGTGACTCGCAGCCACTGCCGGCTCGAGCAGCGTGTAGTCCTGACGACGCTGCGCCGGCCGGAAGCCGGCGTCCACGATCAGGCGCTCCAGCTCCTCGATCGTGGTGCGATGCGTCGTGTTGGCCGCCGAGACCACGTTCTCCTCGATCATGAGCGAGCCGAAGTCGTTGCAGCCGAAGCGCAGCGCCATCTGTCCCACCTTCATGCCCATCGTGACCCAGGAACTCTGCAGGTTGGGCACGTTGTCGAGCACGATGCGCGACATCGCGACCGTGCGCAGATACTCGATCGCATCGGTCCGCGGCATGTGCGACATCGTGGGCGTGTTCTCGGGCTGCAGCGGCCAGCAGATGAACGCGGTGAAGCCACCGGTGCGCGCCTGCACGGCCCGCACGCGCTCGAGATGTTCGAGACGTTCGGCGAGCGTTTCCCCGATGCCGTACATCATGGTGACGGACGTCTTCATGCCCGCCTGGTGGGCGAGCTCCATGATCTCGAGCCACCGATCGGCGCCCGCCTTCTTCGGCGCCACCTGATCACGAACGCGCTGCACGAGAATCTCGCCACCCCCGCCGGGAATGGAGTCGAGACCCGCCTGCTGCAGTTCACGAATCACTTCGGTGGCGTCGAGCCGGAAGCGCGTGGCAAAGAAGTCCACCTCGCTCGGCGAGAACCCGTGGATGTGGATCGGATGATACTGCTTGATGTAGCGCAGCAGGTCGAGGTACCACTCGAACGGGATGTACGGATTGTGTCCGCCCTGAATGAGAATCTGCTGCCCGCCGAGCGCTTTCGTTTCCTCGATCTTCTCGCCGATCTGCTCGTACGAGAGCGTGTAGCCCTCGCCGTGTTTCGGACGGCGATAGAACGCGCAGAAGCCGCAGTCAGCGACGCAGACGTTCGTGTAGTTGATGTTGCGATCGACGATGTAGCTCACCACGCCGTGCGGGTGCAGGCGTTCGCGCACCCGATCGGCCTCGAGGCCGAGTTCGAGCAGCGGAGCATTCGTGTAGAAATCGAGCAGGTCGCGCATGCAGACTCCGGAGGCCGCTCAAGCGGCCGGGAGGAAGGCCAGCGTGCCATCGGGAACGCGCCCGACGGCCACGAGTCGCCGGAAGAACTCGGTCAGTCCCGCGAGGTGCGGGTACGAGAGCCGGTAGTCCAGACCGGAAAGATAGTTCAGACAGCGGGCGGCCGGCACGCCGGTCGCCTCGGCGGCCTGCGCCGCCAGTGCAGGCAGATGCGCGAGCCCCCAGTCACGTGACGCGAGCAACGAGGCGTGCGCGCCCATGCTCTCGCGCAGCGGCGCGCGCCGCTGTGCGACCCACACCGCGAACACAAAGGGAAGTCCGGTCCACGCCTTCCACTCCGCACCGAGGTCGTACCGATACGGATAGGTCGTGCCCCACGCACCGCCCTGCTCGGCCGCGTCGTGCAGATGGAGCGCGGCATCGCCGATGACCAGACGCGCCTCGTGCGGCTCCTCGGGGAAGCGCGCGAGGTCGACGAGCTCGGCGTTGCCGGGCACGTAGTGCGGCTGCGCGCGCCACACATTCGTGAACAACAGCTCGAGCAAGGCAACGCTGGTCATGCTGCTGCGACTCACCAGCACGCGCGCCCCGCCCAACTCGCTCGCCGGACGACGACTGAACAGCATCACGCTCTGCACCGGTCCATCGCACGTGATGGCGAGTTCCGGCAACAGCAGATAGCGCTGCGCATCGCGTGCGTACTCCACCGCCGACACCACGCTCAAGTCGAGGTCACCACGTGCCATGGCATCGTTGAGCACCGTCGGCACGCCATCCACGAGCGTCGCGTCGAGCGGCACGATCCCACGATCGATCGCCCCGTAGACCGGGTAGCAGTTGATGTACGGAATGCGACCGACGCGCAGCACGCGATGCGACCTCAGGCGGTGGCGAGCGCCGGCGGCGCGTCGGTCGGTGCGGGCTCACCCGTCCACGTCTCGAAGGTGCGCAGCACGCGATAGAACGAATCCCGTTCGGCCGGCACCTTGCCCGCGCCCTTGATGAGCTTGAGCAACGCGGACAGCGACATCCCCTGCGGTGTGGTGGCCCCAACCGCGTGGTAGATCTTCTCGCGCACCACGGTGCCTTCGATGTCGTTGACGCCGAAGTGCAGCGACGGCTGCGTCACGAACGGCGTCACCATGATCCAGTGCGACTTGATGTGCGCGATGTTGTCGAGGAACAGCCGCCCCACGGCGAGATTGCGCAGGTCGTCGAAGCCGGTGCTGCTCGTGCCACGACGTCCGAGGCGCTCGCCGAGCTCGTTGTCGTCCGGATGGTAGGCGAGCGGAATGTAGGCGAGGAAGCCACCGGTCTCGTCCTGCAGATCGCGCAGCATCGTGAGATGCGCCATGCGATCCTCGATGGTTTCGACGTGGCCGTAGAGCATCGTGCAGTTGGAGCGGATGCCGAGCTGATGCGCGGTGCGATGCACACCGATGTAGTCGGCCCCACCGAGCTTCTTGTCGGCGATCTCGTCGCGCACGGCTTCGCTGAACGTCTCGGCCCCACCACCCGGCATGGTGTCGAGCCCCGCCTCGCGCAGGGCGATGAGGACATCGGCCCACGACATCTTCTCGATGCGCGCGATGTGCGCGATCTCGACTGCGGTGAGGGCCTTGATGTGCACGTGCGGCAGTTTTGCCTTGAGCGCGCGGAACATCTCCGTGTAGTACGCGAGGCCGGCCTGCATGTCGAGACCACCCACGATGTGGAACTCGCGTGTCAGTCCGCCCACCGCCTGCTCCGCTTCGGCCAGGACCTGATCGAGCGAATAGCGATACGCGCCGTCCTCCTTGGGCAGGCGCGCGTAGCCGCAGAAGACGCACGTCTTCCGCAGCACGCAGATGTTGGTGGGATTGATGTGCTGATTCGCGGCGAAGGTGACCACGTCACCATGTCGCGCACGGTTGGCCGCGTCGGCCATTGCACCGACGCCGAGCAGGTCGGGCGAACGAAAGAGCGTGGCGCCGTCGGCCTCGGTCAGCCGCTCACCGCGCTGCAGTTTCTCCCCGATGGGGCGCAGCGCGGGATCACGAAGACGCGAAAGGTCGAACTCGACGGGCAGCGGCATGGCAGACTCCTGGAAACCGGGCACCACGGCCAATCCGTGGCACCCGCATGGGCCCCTGCGTCCGTCAGTCGTGCCAGCGGCGCAGGGCGAGCGTCGCGTTGTGCCCACCGAACCCGGAGCTGTTGCTGATCACGACTTCGATCTCCCGGCGCGTGGGCGCATTAGGAGAATAGTCGAGATCGCATTCCGGATCCGGGGTTTCGTAGTTGATCGTGGGCGGCACGATCTGGTCGCGGATCGCGAGCGTGGACGCCACGAACTCGACCCCCGCCGTGGCGCCCAGCATGTGGCCGTGGCACGACTTGGTCGAGCTCACGGTGAGGCGATCGGCATGGTCGCCGAAGACCGCGCGAATGCCCCGCGATTCATTGGGGTCGTTGAGCGGCGTGGAGGTGCCGTGCGCGTTGATGTACTGCACGTCGCTCGGTGCCACCCCGCCGTCCTCGAGCGCGCGCCGCATCGCGCGCTGCAACCCCTCGTGGTTCTCGGGCTGGCCGGTGAGGTGATAGGCGTCGCCGGTGGCGCCGTAGCCGATCACTTCAGCGTAGATGTGCGCCCCGCGGCGCCGCGCGTGCTCCAGCTCTTCGAGCACGACCACGCCCGCCCCTTCACCGAGCACGAAGCCGTCGCGGTTTGCGTCGAAGGGACGCGACGCCGTCGCCGGATCGTCGTTGCGCGTGGACAGCGCGGTCATGTTCGCAAAGCCACCCACCGCCATCGGGGTGACGGCGGCTTCCGAGCCGCCGGTGATCATGACATCGGCGTCGCCGTATTGAATGGCGCGGAACGCGGCACCAATCGCGTGTGCGCCGGTCGCGCACGCCGACACGGTGGCGTAGTTCGGACCGCGCGCATTGTACCGCATGGACACGACGCCGGCCGCGATATCGGAGATGAACATCGGCACGAAGAACGCCGAGATGCGCTTGGGCCCGTGCGTGCGCAGCACGTCGTGCTGCTCTTCGAACGTGCCGATCCCGCCGATGCCCGAGCCGATGATGACGCCGGTGCGGTCGGGATCGTAGCCGCCGCCCTCGAGGCCGGCGTCGGACATCGCCTGCACGGACGCCGCCATCGCAAACTGCGTGTACCGATCGGACCGCTTCGCTTCCTTGCGATCCATGGCCACCTGCGGGTCGAACTGCTTGACCTCGCAGGCAAAACGGACGGCGAACCCGCTCGCGTCGAACAGCGTGATCGGGGCCGCGCCCGAGACGCCCGCGAGCAGGTGCTGCCAGGTCGTCGCGACATCATTCCCGACGGCCGTGAGGGCGCCCAGGCCCGTCACGACGACCCGGCGCCGCATCAGCCGGCGACCTTCGCCTCGAGGTACGCGATCGCGTCGCCCACCGTGCGAAGCTTCTCGGCATCCTCGTCGGGAATGTCGATGTTGAACTCCTTCTCGAACTCCATCACGAGCTCGACGATGTCGAGCGAATCCGCGCCCAGGTCCTCGATGAAGCTGGCCTCGGGGGTGAGCTTTTCGCGCTCCACACCGAGTTCCTTCTCGATGATGTCCTTGATCTTCGCTTCGTGCTCCGCCATGGGAACGGTTCCTCGTGAATGTGACTGAAAGGTGAAGCCGGAAAAGTAGTCTCGGAGGGGCCTCCGAGGGAGGGTCGTGTCGCGTCTCACATCGCCAGGCCACCGTCCACCACGAACACCTGCCCCGTGATGTACGACGCCTGATCGGACGCGAGGAACGTGACCATCGCCGCGATGTCGGCGGGCGTACCCAGCCGCTCCAGCGGGATGCTCGACGACAGCGCGGCCTTGGCCTCGGCCGGCATCGCTGCGGTCATGTCGGTGTCGATGTAGCCCGGGGCCACCACATTCGCGCAGACGCCGCGCGATCCCAGCTCCCGGGCCAGTGACTTCGTGAGCCCGATCAACCCGGCCTTGCTCGCCGCGTAGTTGACCTGCCCCTTGTTGCCCATGATGCCCACCACGCTGGCGAGATTGATCACCCGCCCCGCGCGACGCTTCATCATGCCGCGACTCGCCGCGCGACAGGTCGCGAAGGCGCCGCGGAGATTCGCATCGATGACGGTGTCCCAATCCTCGTCCTTCAGACGCATGATCAGGTTGTCACGCGTCAGGCCGGCGTTGTTCACGAGCACATCGAGTGAACCAAAGTCCTTCTCGACCGCCTCGACCAGCGCCGAACACTGCGCGATCTCACCGACGTCGCACGCGTAGCCGCGCGCCGTCACGCCATGCGCGGCCGCGATCTCGGCCGCGACCGCGTCGGCTCGTCCCTGATCGCGTCCGGTCACCGCGACCGACGCACCAGCGGCAGCCAGTGACTCGGCGATCGCGCGACCGATGCCGCGTGTCGAGCCCGTGACGAGCGCGACGCGCCCGTGCAGGTCAATGCGCATGTGCGGTCTCCGTGTGCAGCAGTTCGAGGAGCTTCTCGATGTCGGTGAGCGTGCCGGCCGTCATGGTGCGCACGTCGGGCGCGATGCGCCGCGCGAGCCCGGAGAGGACGCTGCCTGTCCCCAGCTCGATGTAGAGCGCCGTCGGGAAGGCCGCCACGAGGTTGCGCATGACGAGTGTCCAATGCACCGGTGCGGTCAGCTGCTGTACGAGCAACGGACGCGCCGCCGCGGCCCGCGTGATCGCGGAGCCATCGACGTTCGCGAACACCGGCACACGCGGATCGCGCAGCGCCGCCGCCTCGAGCGCCGCATCGAGGCCACCCGCCGCCGGCGCCATGAGCGGCGAGTGAAACGCGCCGCTCACGGGCAGGGGAAGACACCGCTTCGCGCCCGCCGCCTTGGCCAGTTCCATCGCGCGCTCCACACCGGCCGTTTCTCCCGAAATCACGACCTGCTCGGGGCTGTTGTAGTTGGCGGGCACCACGAGTCCGGCCTCGGCGCTCGCCTGCGCGCAGATCGTCTCGATGGGCGTGGTCAGCGTGCCGACGATGGCGCTCATCGCCCCCGGACGCGACGTGCCCGTCTCGTACATGAGTTGCCCGCGACGCCGCACGATGCGCGCGGCATCGGGCAACTCGAGCGCACCGGCGACATGATAGGCGGAGAACTCACCCAGCGAATGCCCCGCGGCCGCACGCACGTGCGGCGTGAGCACATCCGCGAGCATGGCCCAGGCGGCGGCGCTGTGCGCGAGCAGTGCGGGCTGGGCGTTGTGCGTGCGGCGCAGTTCGTCGTCGGGTCCCTCGAAGGCGAGCGCACTGATCGCGGTGCCGATGGCCGTATCGACGGTCTCGAACGCCGTGCGCGCCGCAGCGGACGCCTCGAACAGATCGCGACCCATGCCGACCTTCTGCGAGCCCTGTCCGGGCAGGAGGAGGACGATATCCATGTTGGCGAACGAAGGTGGTGGAGGATGGCGTGCGCTCAGACGCGCACGACCATCGAGCCCCAGGTGAAGCCGGCGCCGAACGCGGCGAAGAGCACGAGTGAGCCGTCGGGCACCCGTCCCTGACGGCGCGCATCGGCGAGGGCAATCGGAATGGACGCGGCCGACGTGTTGCCGAAGCGGTCGACGTTGACGAACACCTTCTCCATCGGCAGACCTGCGTGCTTCGCAGTCGCTTCGATGATGCGCGTGTTCGCCTGATGCGGAATCATGATGTCCACATCGGACGGTGTGAGCTTGGCCTGATCGAGTGCGCGATCGACGGCATCGGCCATGGAGCGCACCGCGTGCTTGAACACTTCACGTCCTTCCATGCGCACGAACTGACGGCGCTCGGCGCTGACCTTCTCACTGAACGGTTCCGCGACGCCGCCGGCGGGACGCCACAGCAGATCGAACAGATTGCCGTCGCTGCGCCCGTAGCTCGACAGGATGCCGCGCTCTCGCGACTCGGCGCGCGGCAAGGTGCGTACGTGGCGAATGATGGTGGCGCCCGCGCCGTCACCGAACAGCACACACGTGTTGCGATCGGTCCAGTCGACGATGGTGCTCAGCACTTCCGCACCAATGACGAGGACCGTTTCGGCCATGCCGGTCGCGATCATCCCTTCGGCCACCTGTGCGCTGTACAGCCAGCCGCTGCAGGCGGCCCCGAGATCGAAGGCCATCGCGCGGCCGGCGCCGAGCGCGGCCTGCACTTCCACGGCCGTTGCCGGCAGCAGGTGATCCGGCGTGGCGGTGCCGAGCACTTGGTGGACAACACGGTCAGCGTTTCGTCCGGATCGGACACATAGCGCTGCCCGATGCCCGTGCGATCACGGATCCAGGCGTCGTTCGTATCGAGTCCCTGCTTCGCGAGATCGTCGTTGGTGACGGCGCGCCGCGGCACGGCGTAGCCCGTCCCGGCGATGTAGGCGATCGGTCGCTTCATGCGGTTGCTCCATGCTCCGAGCTGGGCACCGACTCGGCGAGTCGACGACGAATGTGCGCCGTCATGTCGGACTCGTACGCGCGTCGGGCCACGCGAATGGCGTTCTTGATGGCCGTCGGCGAGCTCTTGCCGTGCGAGATGATGCTCACGCCGTTGACGCCGAGCAGTGGCGCGCCACCGTATTCGTCGGCGTCGAGTTCGGACAGCGATCGACGCAGCGCATCGCGATCCAGGCCGGCGCGCTTGGCGACGAGTCCGATGAGCGTGGGCGCCAACGCCTCGTAGAACTTGAGGAGTACGTTGCCCGTGAAGCCGTCGCAGACGACGACATCGATCGGGCCACGATCACACTGCCCTGTCGCGATGTCGCGCCCTTCGACGTTGCCGATGAAGTTGAGCCCCGCGTGCAGCAGGCGCTGATGCGCCTCCTTCACGACGGCGTTGCCCTTCTCCGGCTCTTCACCGATGGACAGCAGGCCGATGGCCGGGTTCTCGCGACCGAGCAGATCCTGCGCATAGGTCGCGCCGATGCGCGCGAACTGCACGAGCTCTTCGGGCGAACAATCGACGTTGGCGCCCGAATCGAGCACCAGCACCGACTGCGCGGCCGTGGGGAAGATCGTCCCGATGGCCGGGCGCGTCAGTCCGGGGTGCAACTTGAGCGCGACCAATGAGGCCGCCATCTGCGCGCCGGTGTTGCCGGCGGACACGAAGCCGTCGGCGAGGCCATCGGCGACACGACGCAACCCGACGACCATCGAGCTCTGTGGCTTGCCACGGAGCGCGACGGCGGGCTTGTCGGTCATGCTGATGACGTCCGGAGCTTCCACGATGAGAAGGCGATCACGGACGTGCGCGAGCGGCGCCAGCTCACCGGCCAGCAGCTCCGCGAGCTGCTGTTCGATGACGGCGGTCTGACCGACCAGATGCAGTTCGAGGGGCGCCGGCAGCTCGCCCAGCGCGAGCAGCGCACCAGCCACGGGGGCCCGGGGAGCGAAGTCGCCCCCCATGGCATCCACGCAGATGCGAGCCAAGCTCAGGCTTCCTGGCCGGCCACTCGCTGCTCACCCGCGTAGTAGCCACACTCGAGGCACACGCGGTGGGGACGCTTCATCGTGCCGCACTGCGGGCACGTCTGGATCACGATCGCGGGCGCGATCTTGTGCGTGTTGCGCGCGCGCTTCTTGCGCTTCGATGTGCGGCGCTTCGGGACGGCCATGGGAAACCCCTGAAAAAGTAGCGAAGAAAAAACGGCGTCAGTCGGTGACGTTGCGCGGGGTGCGCAGCGCCGCCCACCGGGCATCGGGAATCGCCTGCTCACAGCCACACGATTCCACGTTGCGATCGGCACCGCAGGTCGGACACAAGCCCCGGCAGTCGTCACGACAGGTGACAAAACCGGGCACCGCCAGCAGCCACGCCTCACGGACGGCCGATCGGAGATCGATCGTGCGCGCGTTGGCGGCCAGCGGGTACACGTCGTCCTCGTCCGATTCGTCGAGCCCCGGCTCCGCGAACAGCGCCGACAGCTCGTCCGAGACGGCCGCAGTGACATCGGTCAGACACCGCCGACACGCCACCGTGGTCGCACCCGAGAGATGGCCGGAAAACCAGAACCGACCACCCCCCGCCGTCGAGAGCCGCCCCTCGACCGCCACACCATCGTGCGGACGCGAATCGGCAGATTCCCAGACGGCATCGTCGCTCGCCAGCACCCCCGACACCGGTTGTGCCTGCGCCTCGACGGCTCGAATGTCAAAGGACAGCATAGCCCGGAAACGTAGAGCCTCCGGAGGGCGGACACAAGGCCCGCGTCACTCCGGAGGCACTCCGACAACTCGCTGCGACACCGGCAGTTAGCGCCGGTGTCCGAGACTCAGCCGCGAACCGTGTCCACGCCCGAGAAGAAGAACGCCGCTTCGATCTGCGCGTTCTCATCCGAGTCCGACGCGTGAATCGCGTTCCGACCCTTCGACTCGGCGTACAGCTTGCGCACCGTCCCCTCGGCCGCCTCGGCCGGGTCCGTCGCGCCGATCACCGTGCGCAGCGTCGCCACCGCGTCGTCGCGCTCCAGCAGCATCGGCATGCACGGGCCGCTCGACATGAACTCCACGAGCTCCCCGAAGAACCCGCGGCCGGCGTGCACCGCGTAGAACGCGCCCGCCTGCGCCGCCGACAGGTGCAGCACGCGCGCCGCCTTCACCGTGAAGCCATGCTGCTCCAGCAGGGCAAGAATGAGTCCGGCCTTGCCCGCACCGAAGGCGTCCGGCTTGATGATCGTAAGGGTATGACGTCCGGCCATGTGATCAGGATCCGATGAGCTTGCGAACGATGTCCCCGCGCGTGAGAAAGCCCACCAACAGGCCCTCCCGCACCACCGGCACCCGTTCGACGTCCTTGTTGAGCATGAGGGAAGCGACCTCCGCCAGCGGCTGATGCGGCGCGACACACAACACCTGTCGTGTCATCACGTCCCGCACCGTGCGGCGCACGGCCGTCCCCGGTGGTCCTCCGAGCGGAGGGCCACCGGCTCGGGGAAGGTAATGACTCAGGAGGTATCGCAGCAGTTCCCGTTCGCTCAGGAGACCGATCACCCGATTCGCCTCGTCCACGACGGGCAGCGCCCCCACGCCGGAGCGCCGCATGTCGAGCACGGCGGTCCGGAGCGTGGCGTCCGCCCCGATCGACCGGGGATTGGTCGTCATGAGGTCGCGGACCGTGAGCTGCGGTTCGAGCACCGCGTCGTGCCAGACGGCGCTCACGGCGAGCGCCTCCGGGGTGTCGGCGTGCTCGAGGGCGGTCGACAGCTCGACCTTTTGCCACAGCCGGCTGAGCGCCCCCACGACCTGCAGATGGCGGGCGGCATCGCGACGTGGTGCGAGGACCACCGCCACGAGGCGGCCGCACTGCGGCTTCTCCCCGTCGCCGAAATCGCGACAGACCGGTCGCGATGCGACGCCCACGGCGAGGGCGAGCGTGGACGCGGCGTCGGTGCGATAGTGGAGCACAAAGCCGCGGCCGCCGTGGCCGAGCACGTCCTCGGGCCGCGCTTCTTCGACCCGTTCGCGCAAGGCGTCCGGGTCGGCCACCACGCCATCGGCCGCGAGCGCTTCCACCAACGCCAATCCGGCGTCGGCGAGCGTCGTGGCCGAGAGCGGCACGAGACAGCGAGCCGGGGTGAGCAGATCGGTCAACCGCATGGTCACCCCGGCCGCGCTGTCTGGACGCGTCAGCGGAGTCGCGCCGAGATGAGCTCGACGAAGTCCACCGGACGCGAGGCGACGCCCATCCCGGCCGCCTTGAACGCGTCGATCTTCTCGGCCGCCGTGCCCGACGAGCCGGAGATGATCGCGCCCGCGTGCCCCATGCGGCGCCCTGGTGGCGCCGTCTGGCCGGCAATGAAGCCCACGACCGGCTTGGTCATGTGCTCCTTGATGAACGTCGCGGCCTCCTGTTCATCCGTGCCACCGATCTCGCCCATCATGGCCACGGCCTTGGTGTGCGGATCGGCTTCGAATGCCGCCAGGCAATCGATGAAGTTGGTGCCATTGATCGGATCGCCACCAATGCCGACGCACGAGCTCTGCCCGATGCCGGCGCGCGTGAGCTGATGCACGATCTCGTACGTGAGTGTGCCCGAGCGGCTCACGATGCCGACATTGCCCGGCGTGCAGATGCGCCCCGGAATGATGCCGACCTTGCTCGCGCCCGGCGTGATGAGCCCCGGGCAGTTCGGCCCGATGAGCCGCGCGCCGTGCTCCTTCACGAAGGGATACACGCGCGTCATGTCGAGCACGGGGACGCCTTCGGTGATGCACACGATGAGCTTGATGCCGGCCGCGGCCGCTTCCATGATCGCGTCGGCCGCGAACGGCGGCGGCACGTAGATCACGGTGGTGTTCGCACCGGTGGCATGCACCGCCTGATGCACCGTGTCGAAGATGGGCACCGTGCCTTCGAACACCTGACCACCCTTGCCGGGCGTCACGCCGCCCACGACGCGCGTGCCGTACTCCATCATCTGCTTCGCATGGAACGAGCCGTCGCGACCCGTGATCCCCTGCACCAGCAGCGTGGTGTCCTTGTCGATGAAGATGCTCATTACGCGGCCTCCCCCTTCGCGAGCGCGACGGCGCGCTGCACTGCCTCGTCCATGTCGGACGACGCCGAGAAGCCGTTGGCCTTCAGGATCTCCATCGCGATTTCCTCGTTGGTGCCGGTGAGGCGAATCACGATGGGCACGGTGAGCGGGTTCTGCTTCGTGGCCGTCACGATGCCGTTGGCCACGTCATCGGTGCGTGTGATGCCGCCGAAGATGTTGAACAGGATGCACTTCACGTTCGGATCGGACGTGATGATGCGCAGCGCATTGACCACCTTCTCCGGATTCGACGAACCGCCGATGTCGAGGAAGTTGGCCGGATCACCGCCGTAGTACTTCACGAGGTCCATCGTGGCCATCGCGAGACCCGCGCCGTTCACCACGCAGCCGACGTTGCCGTCGAGCTTGATGAACGTGAGATTCGCCTTGCGCGCATCCACTTCGCTCGGCGCCTCGGAGGATTCATCACGCAGCGCGGCAATGTCGGGACGCCGATCGAGTTCGTTGTCGTCGATGACCATCTTGCCATCGACCGCAACGAGTTCGTTGGTGGGCGTGACGACGAGCGGATTGATTTCGGCGAGCGAGCAGCCGGCGTTGATGAACGCCGTGTAGAGCTGCTGCATGATCTTCGCCGCACCGCGCGCGAGCTTCGCGTCCGGATACAGGAAGAAGCCCATGCGCAACGCCTCGAACGGCAGCAGGCCGTAGCGCGGATCGACCGGCAGATAGAGGATCTTCTCGGGCGTGGTCGCGGCCACTTCCTCGATGTCGATGCCGCCTGCGGCGGACACCATGAACACCGCCTTCTTCGTGGCGCGATCGACGATGATGCCCACGTACGCTTCCGACGCGATGTCGGCCGCAACGGTGACCAGCACCTTCTCGACCGTCAGCCCCTTGATGTCCATGCCGAGAATGGCTTGCGCCTTCTCGCGCGCATCGGCGGCGGTCTTGCAGAACTTCACACCGCCGGCCTTGCCGCGACCGCCAGCATGTACTTGCGCCTTCACCATCACGGGCACGCCATACTCGGTGGCGATCGCCTCGGCTTCATCGGGGGTAATCGCGACGCGCCCGGGCGGCACGGGCACGCCCGCCGCTCGCAGCAACTCCTTCGCCTGGTACTCGTGCAGATCCACGCGTTCTCCGGTGTCTGGGGGGTGTCAACCAGTCTCGTATGCTACCTAGCGGTACATACCGGGGGCAACACACGCGCTGCGGTGGCGTCGCGTGGCGGCCAACGCCGTCAGGGGACGCGGCCGAGGGAGCGCCCGAGACTGTCCATGGTGGCGCCGAAGCGCAGCCAGTCGCCACGCTGCATCGCCTCGCGGGCGGCCTCGTACAGGCGGCGTGCCTCTCGCGTGCGCGCACGATCATCGAGCGGTGCGTTCGACACATCGTCGGATGTGTCGGGGCGACGCGGTGTGGCGGTTCCGAGGGCCGATGCCCCGGGCAAACGGTCCGGCGAACGCACCGCCAGCGCCGCTGTGTCGGTGGCGATCGCGAGCGCGACGAGCCGAGGTGCCCCACCCTCGCTCGAGAAGGCCGGTCGCGCCAGCCACGGGCGTCCGGCCACGATCATCGTGCGCAGCGTGCCCGCGGACAGTGGCCCATCGCGCTCGCCCGCAACGGCGGTCACGCTGTCGAAGACGGTGCCGAGGCGCGACGTGAGGGCACTCCAGCGCGGCCGCGGTTCATCGAGCGCTCGCCAGCGCGGCCGGCGATCGACGCCCCCACGCGCCACGAAGGTTCCCACGAGCTGGTCGGTACCGTCGATGAGCGGGAGCGACCAGCTGATCGCCCCGTCGGGCTCCTGCCACACCGGGAACGGCTCCAGCCCCGGCAGACTGTCGGGCACAAAGCGCGGGGCGCTCCCGGTGGTGCGCGAGCCGACGCGTGCAAACGCACGCACGGTGGCGTAGCTGCCGTCGGTCGGAATGGGGAGCAGAGCACGCAAGGTCGGCGGCAACGCATCGGCGCCGATCACGAGGCCCGGCAGCAGGCGAAACCAGCTTCGCGAGAGGGCGTCGGGTGCGTCCACGCGCACGATTCGCACGGTGCCCGTCTGCGCGTCGACGAGTGCGGTGCCAGCCAGTCGAAAATAGCTGTGGGCACTCCCGGCCGCGTTGAGCCGAATGCTCAGCGGGTACCACCCTGACGCGGCGTAGACATCGACGGCCCAGAAGAGACGCTCCGCATCGAGGACGGGGGTGATCGTCCGCCCCTGCACGAACGTCGGCAGCAGTCGTTGCAGCCGCGCACGCACATCGCGGTGCATCACCACGGCCGCGTTCGGTGACGGCATGCTCGAAAGCAGCGCCGGATCGCGCGTCGCCCAGGCGTGCGCCAGTCGGACGCCCAGCCCGTCGAGTCGCACCGATGGGATGCCATCCACCGGGAATGGTGCAGCGGTGTTGATGGAATCGGTCGATGCGGACGCCGCAGTGCGCAGGCGCGGTTCAGCATCGACGGCGTCCACGAGCCGATAGCCCGTGAGGTCCGGCGCGACCAGAGGCTCTGGCAGGGCCGTGCCTCGCAACGCGGGATGACGCGCGATGAAGGGCGCGCCCAATGCGTCGGTATGCGTACCAGCCAGCAGGCGCACATCCCACACGGGCGCGACCGACTGCGAGCGTGTGACGATGACCGCATCGGGACCGCCCGGACCGGGCTGCCACACGGGACGCGTCACCACGGTGACGTCTTCGGTCCCCGCAGGACGCCACGCAGCCACCGACGCGGCGTCCCACACGGTGAGGCGCGCCACATCCGCCAGCGGTGCGGCGGGCGCGCTGTCGGTACGTTCGTCGCTCACGATCTCATCGACGGCGTAGGCGCGGCGCGTGAAGATCGCGCGCGTCGCGTCGTAGTCGCTGCGGCGTCCTTCGGGCAACGCGAACCAGCCGGCGCGCTCGGCAATGCCGGGGCCGGCCTGTCGCACGCCCAACGCCCCCACGAGCACGAGGGACACGGTCACGAACGCGGCGCGCACCTGGCCAATCCAGCCCGTGCGCAACACGATCAGCGCGGCGGCAAACGTGGCCACCGCCAACGCGAGATCGACGCGTGTGGTGAAGCGATGATCGATGGCGGTGAAGGTGCCGTCGAAGCCGCTGCCCCAGAGCAACAGCTCGTACGCATCGAGTCGGTAGCTCCACGAGAGGAGAATCAGCACCAGCGAGCCGAGCACGGTGAGGTGCCGCCGCACGTGGGTGCGCGCGATGAGCTGACGGCCTTCGAAGCGCAGACTGCGCGTGAGTGCGTAGAGCACCGTCACGATGGCCGCCACGATCACCAGCGACACCAGCGCCCACGTGTAGAGCGCCCCTTCGAACGGCAGCCAGTGCACGTAGAAGCCGAGATCGCGCTGGAAGAACCCTTCGTACTCGCGGAAGGGTTCACCGCGCCAGACTGCGGTCAGCAGCGTCCAGTCATCGAGTGGCAACGTGAGCACCACACCGACTGCGGCCGACGCGAGGAAGGTGATGCGAAACAACTGTCGCGCCGTGAGCATCTCGACGAGTTCGAGATCGGCGACGCGCGTGGGCACCGCCACCGATTGAATCGTGAGCCGCACGGCCCAGAGGTTGGCGAAGGCGAACGCGGTCCCGAGCACCCAGGCGCCGAGCTTGAGCGCGAGGGTCGCCATGAGCTGCTCTCGCCAGAGGCGTGATGCGCCCATCGCCGCGTACCATGACTGCTCGACGATCACCGTGCTGAGGCCGCGCCCCACGAGGAGCACGGCCGCGAGCACGGCGACGATCAGGGCGACCGTGGACTTCCCACGAATCACGCGCTGTGCGTCCGGCGACAGGTCGGTGGCATGCGCGCGTCGCGCCTAGTGCGTGCTGGGCGTCGGATCGACGCCTCGGCTGCGCAGCCACTGCTCGAACACGCCGCGAATCTCCTGCAGCCGTTCCTCGGTGCGCGCCACCGGCTGCGTGTTCGACGCACGAATGAGCCCCCAGCCGTCGCCGAAGAGCACACGCACACCGTCCACGTCCAGCACGTCGTGGTGCGCGCGGAAATGCGCAACGGCGTCGGCGACGATGCCGAACTTGATCGCGTCGTCGGTGTCGACGCGAATCTCCGGCGTGGCCACGAAGTGCGGCACGTCGGCGAGGAGCGTGCTGATGGAGGCGTCGGCGTCGGCGAGAATGCGCAGCAGGCGGGCGGCAGCGTAGAGCGCGTCGTCGTGCCCGTAGAAGCCTTCCTCGAAGAACATGTGCCCCGACATCTCACCGGCGATCGGTGCGTGCGTCTCCTTCATCTTGTCCTTGATGAGGGAGTGCCCGGTCTTCCACATCACGGCGCGCCCGCCGGCGCGCTCGATTTCGTCGGAGAGGGCCTGCGAGCACTTCACGTCGAAGATGATGGGCTGCCCTGCTCCGGTGCGCGCGAGCACGTCGCGGGCGTAGAGAATGAGCAGGTGATCGCCCCAGATGATGCGGCCCATCGCGTCCACCACGCCGATGCGGTCGCCATCGCCATCGAACGCGATGCCGAGTTCCGCGCCGTCCCGATGCACGGCCGCGATGCAATCCGTGAGATTCTCCGGGACGGTGGGGTCGGGGTGATGGTTGGGGAACGTGCCGTCGCTCTCGGTGAAGAGCCCCGTGGCGTCGAGTCCGAGCCGCGCGAAGAGCTGCGGCGCCACGAGCGCACTCGCGCCGTTGCCGCAGTCGTAGACCACGCGCATGCGACGCGCGAGCGGACCGGTGCGCTGCACGATGTCGTCCACGTAGCGATCGATCACCGCGACGTGGCGCACATCGCCGTGCGCCGAGGCGTCGACCGCCGGCGCATTCGCGAGCGTGTACAGGCGCTGAATGCCGTCGCCGTGCAACGAGCCGCTGCCAACGCAGATCTTGAAGCCGTTGTACTCGGGCGGATTGTGCGAGCCGGTGATCTGGATGCCGCCCACCACCGGTTCGTGATGCAGCGTCCAGTACATGAGCGGTGTCGGCACCACGCCGATGTCCACGACATCGCGACCGGCCGCCGTCAGACCACGCACCAGCGCGTCACGCAGCGCGTCGCCGCTCGGACGATTGTCGCGCCCCACCACCACGGCGCCCGCGATGCCGCGTTCGCTGAGCAGCGCCGCGTAGCCGCGGCCAATGGCCTCCGCCACCGCTGGTGTCAGGTCGCGGCCCACGATGCCGCGGATGTCGTACTGCCGAAAGATCGAAGCGTTCAGGGACATGCGGAGCGAAAGCGGAAGGAAGTCGGCCTCAGGGCGCGGCCGACGCCGAGCCTCCGCTGCCGGATGTGAGGGTCGCCGCGACCGTGGGACCGGGTGCGAGCGTGCCACCGGACGCCAAACGGGCAGCCGGCGTGGGATAGACGCCCAACACCAGCAGGACCGTCACACTCACGACCATCACGATACCCGAAAGGATCGGGGTTTGCACGGGTGCGGCGACCTCGGCAGGCCGCGCCCGGTTGAACATCGCCGCGATGGCGCCGAGGTAGTAGCCGGCCGACACCACACTCGCGAGCACGAGGACGATGGCCAGGACGGTCAGCGGACTCGGCGACGCAAGCGCCGCCTGCAGGACGTACCACTTGGCGAAGAAGCCGGCACCGCCCGCGATCGGGAACCCGAGGAACGCCAGCAGGCACACGGCCAGCACGGCGGCGAGACCGGGCCGAACGTGCCAGAGTCCGGCCAGGTCCTCCAGCGTCACCGGCCGATCCTCCTGCTCGGCGACCACGCCCAGCACCGCGAAGGCGCCGAGGGTCGCAAGCGTGTAGACCAGCAGGTAGAACACCAGCGTCGACGCGGCGCGATCGGAGTACGCGAGCACGGCCACGAGCAGGTAGCCGGCGTGCGCGATGCTCGAATAGGCCAGCATGCGCTTGAGATTGGATTGCGCGAGGGCCACGACATTGCCGAGCACCATGGTCGCGGCGGCGAGCCACCAGAGGACGGGGTGCCAGTGCGCGATGGCCGGTCCGAGGCCCTCGGCCAGCACGCGCCAGAGCAGCGCGAACGCGGCGGTCTTCACACCGGCCGCCATAAAAGCCGTGATCGGCGACGGCGCGCCGTCGTACACGTCGGGCGTCCAGAGGTGGAACGGCACGGCGCCCACCTTGAACGCGAGACCTACCAGCAGCAGCGCCACGCCCACGAGATACAGCGGACCGGCCGAGGCCGCACCGATCGCGGCGAGCCGCGTGTCGCCCACCGCGCCGTACAGCAACGCAATGCCGTAGAGCAGGAAGCCGGACGCGAAGGCGCCGAGCAGGAAGTACTTGAGTGACGCTTCGGCGCTGCGCGCACTGCGACGATTCGCACCGGCGAGCACGTACACCGCGAGCGACATGAGCTCGAGGCCGATGTACAGGAACATCAGGTCACGTGCCGCCGTGACAATCATCATGCCGCTCAACGCGAGCAGCATGAGGACCGGCAACTCGGCCTGATAGGCCCGCGTCCGTCCGTGCTCCGCATCGAGCAACGCCAGCGCACCCGCGGTGCCCAGCAGCAACACGAGGTCCATCGCCCACCGGAACCCGTCGCCCGCGAGGCGACCGTCGTCGGTGGCGCCGTCACCACGCATCCACGCGAGCACCACGGTGGCGGCGGTGACGAGCACCACGCCGATGGCCCAGCGGGTCGTCAGCTGCGTGGGTGAATACCGCTCACCGCGCCACGCGCTGGCCAGCAGCAGGATGAGCGCGCCCACGAGCAGCGTGATCTCCGGCAACAGCGCGCTGAGCAGCGCGCCAGGATTGGCGATCGTGTTCATCGCGCTTCCTCCAGCGATCCGCGCGCGCTGCCAATGGTGAGGGGCTTCGAGCTCGCCGCCGCGGTGGTGGCGCCACGCGCCGCATCGACACGCGCGATGAGCGCCGCCGATGCACGCTCCATGCGCTGCAGCACCGGTTGCGGCGCCACGCCGAGCCACAGCATGGCCACCGCAAACACGGCCAGCACGCCGAGTTCACGACCTCGCAGATCGCCCATCGTGCGCGCCTCCGGGGCCGCGGCCTGCGCCGGACCGAAGAGCACCAGCTGCACGGCTCGCAGTGCGTAGACCGCCGCGAAGATCACGCCGGTCGTGGCGATGCCGACGAGCCACGGCTCGCGTCCGAAGGAACCGATGAGCACGAGAAACTCGCCCACGAAGCCGTTGGTACCGGGAAGGCCGACGGTGCTCAGCATGGACAGGGTGAGCATCACGGCGAACAGCGGCATGATGCGCGCCAGTCCGCCGTAGGAGGCCAACGTGTCGTGACCGCCGCGCTCGCGCAGCACGCCGGCGAGCAGGAAGAGCGCACTCGTCGTGATGCCGTGATTGACCATGATCATGACGGCGCCCTGCACCGCCGTCTGCGTCAGCGCAAAGCAGCCGAGCATGATGAAACCGAGATGGCTGATGCTCGAGTACGACAGCACCTTGCGCAGATCCGGCTGCACCATCGCGACCAGCGCGCCGTACACGATCGCGATCACCGAGAGGATCAGAATGACGCTGCGCATGACCTCGTGCGTGGCCGCGAGCGGGAAGAGCGGCAAGGCGAAGCGCAGGATGGCGTAGGTGCCCACCTTGAGTCCGAGCACGACCGCACCGATCACGGGCGCTTCGAACTGGGCATCGGGCAACCACGTGTGGAACGGCACGAGCGCCGACTTGATCGCGAAGGCGAGGAAGAAGGCGGTGAAGAGCCACAGCTGCTGCGATTCGCCGAGGGAGAGGCGCAGCAGATCGTCGAGATGGAACGACGTGGCGCCGCCCTGCACGTACAGCGCGGCGATGGCCGCCAGCATGAGCAGCGACCCGAACATCGTGAGGATGACGTACTTGATGGCGGCGCGCGTACGTCCGCTCGCGCCCCAGATGCCGATGATGAAGTACATCGGAATCAGCATCAGCTCCCACGCCAGGTAGAACAGCAGCAGGTCGAGCGCGGTGAACACGCCCACGAGTCCGCTCGTGAGCGCGAGCAGCAAGGCGCCGAACGTCGGTACGCGCGTCGCGATCTGACGCCAGGTCGCGAGCAGCGCGAGCGGCATCAGGCACGTGGTGAGCACGAGCATGGGCAGCGAGATGCCGTCCACGCCGAGCGCGAGGCGCGCACCAAGATCGGGCAGCCACGGAAGATTGATGGTGAGCTGCCATCCGTCGGCGGTGCCGTCGAACGTGAACCACGCCAGCACGCCCAGCGCGGCTTCCACGAGCAGCACGAGGAGCGTGAGAACCCGCGCGTCGGGCCCACCGGAAGCGAGCGCGTCGGCGGGCATCGCATCGAGCGAGGTGCTCGCGCCGGCGGGACGGACATCGCGCCCGACGAGGCGTACGATGACTGCACCGATCAGCGGCCAGAGGAGCAGCGCCGGCAACAGCCAGCCGCCGACCTGCGAAGCAAGGGCGTTGGTCATGGTCAACGCACCGTGAAGGCGGCCAGCATCACGAGCAGGCCGATGGTGAACGCCCAGGCGTAGCGACCGACATCACCACCGCCCACCCAATCGTGCGCCGCGCCGGCAGCGCGTGCCAAGGCGCGGCTCCCCTGCACGAAGAGTGACTCGAGGGCGCGATCGATGCCGCGCCACAAGACCGAGTCGGACAGCCACGCGAGGGGACGGACCACGACGCGATCGAGTCCGGCGTCCACGCGATAGGCGTCATGCAGCAGCGCGGCGACGCCCTGCTCCGCCGGCGCGTCCGCCTTGGTTGGCACCGGTGCGCGATACCGGGCGAACGCGATCGCGATGCCGACGCACGCCGTCGCGATGGCCGTCCCGAT
>JALOPN010000327.1 GCA_025453875.1 Gemmatimonadaceae bacterium
CGCTCTGGCTGGCCGTGGTGCCCGTGGGGGCGATCGCGATGCTGCTCGCACGCCGGCATCTCGTCGAGTCGCTGCTGGTGGCGGTCGCCGCGGCGGTGGGGCTCGGCCTCGCGCTCGGCGTGCTCGCGCCGGGAGACGTGCTGCGCATCGACGCGGCGAGATTCGGCGCCACGGGCGTCATCGTGCAGGGGATGGAGCGCGCGATCGGCGTGAGCGTCTTCACGCTGCTGCTGAGCGGGCTGGTGTCGACGCTGCAGGCGACACGCGTGCTCGAGCGGCTGGTGGCCGCCGTGGCGACACGGGCGCGCACGCCGCGCGCGGCCGAGGGGTGGATCGTGGCGATGACGAGTGCGGCGGTGGTGCTCACGACGCACAGCGTGGTGGCGATCCTCGCGGTGGGCGAGATGGCGCGGCGCACCGGGGCGGCGCAGGGGATCGACGGCTATCGGCGCGCGAACCTGCTCGACCTGACGGTGTGCACGTGGCCGTTCCTGTTGCCGTTCTTCCTGCCGACGATCCTGGCGTCGGGGGCGACGCGGTCGGGGGCCGAACTGGGGATGCCGGTGCTGACGGCGTGGCAGGTAGGGGCGCACAACACGTATGCGTGGGCGCTGGCGGGGATGGTGGCTGTGGCGGTGGGGACGGGGTACGGGCGCCGCGGTGAGCGTCGGGCGCGGTGACCTCGCGCTCGGCGTTCCCCGGGGGCTGCCGCATCGAGATGCCGTCTCTCGTGCCCGATTGGTCGGCGCGGTGCCGCCATCGGCGTCCGGAACTGCGACCGCTTGTCGCCTCAACGAGATCCCACCACGCTCCGTGCGGACACACACGTCATCCAGGGACGCCGTGCGCGCGTCCATGCGATTGCGCATGCGTCCAGCGGTCCGCATGAGTCCATCACAGCGATACGAGCGCGCACAGCCACGCCGAGCACGGCCGCAGGCGGATCCGCCGAGGCGCCACGCGTCTGCGTGTAGGCGCATGGATGGCGTCGCGGACGAGCCGTGTCCGGGCGACCCTGTCGTTGCGTCCTCCAGGGTGGCAGCCTATGCTCATTATTTCCAGCACGTTCACGTGAGATGGCATGACTGGCTCCCCGTGAGAATTCGATGCTGACGCTCCTTCGAAGCCGTCGCGGCGCCTTCCTGCTCCCACCGATCCGAGTGCAGCACGCCGCGCGCGAGGATCATGCCGCTTCCGCGCAGGGCCCGAATGCGAACCGTCGCATCAGTGACGACGGCATAGAACTGCTGCTGCGGGGAGAGGGGCGGATCAACGGTCTGTACGACGACAGTGCCGGTTTGGCCACCTACGGTATTGGCACCCTGGTGCACGCGCAGCGCCTCAGGCAGCGTTCCCTGCTGTTGCACGCCGCGCGAACGGCCGGCGGACCGTGGGTTCCGTACGTGCGCCGTCGGCTTGGCCGGGTGTATCTCGATCGTGCGGCAGCAACCGCGCCCGGCTTCTCCGAGCTCGTCGCCCTTGCTCGCACGCTGGGTCGTGAGGACCGCGCCATTACCCAGTACCAGCGTGCCTACGCGGCGCTTCCACCGTCACAGCGCCTCGCCATCGACAATCGTGTCGATGCGGCGGTGTCGCTCGAAGCGACGCTGCTGACGCGGGAGCCTCTCGACGTGTTCCGCGCACGCCTGCCGAAGTACGAAGCAGCTGTTCGAGCCCACATCCACATCCCGCTCACCCAGCGTGAATACGATGCACTGGTGAGCTTCGCGTACAACACGGGTGCAGAGGGTTTTCCCGCAACGTCGGTCGCCAGGACGGTCAATGCCGGCCGGTACCGCACCGGATCCGCGACGGAGCGCCGTGCGGGCATCGAGGATGTCGACCGCGCGTTCGGAAGCTATGTCCGGGAGTTCCGCAATGGCCGCTACGTGGTGAGCGCCGGCCTCGTCAATCGGCGAGCGGTGGAAGCTGCGCTGTTCCTCTCCGATGCACGGGCCGCGCTGGCCGCCTTGCGCTGATGCGAGCGCTGTCCGGGCAGGTCGATGTGAGGATGCTGGCATGGATGGTGGCCACCGTTGCATTCGTGGCCGGGGCAGGATCCGTGACGGCTCAGCGCGTCCGGACGACGAGCGTACCGGCATACCGCGCCACCGCGCGTGTGCCGTCGTCCGATACGCTGCCGATCGCGAAGGTCGAGAGCTGGAACCCCGCCGCGGAGGCGGATCGCGACGCCGCCGCCTGCGACCGCGCCGACGCCGGGCAGCGCCAGATCACCGAGTGCTGGGCACGCGTGCAGCGCGAACGGACGATCGAGGCGATGACGGCGTACGCCTGGGCGTTGAGACAGACGCGTGGCCGCGCGATCCACCGGCAGCTGCCGCGCGCGCTGGGGGCGTGGGAACGGTATGGTCTCGAATCGTGTCGCATGCTCGGCGCCGCCTGGGAAGGTGGATCACGGCAGCCGGCGACCATCGCCGCATGTCACGCGGACCGTGCGCGGGAGTGGACGTCCCAGATGTACGGCGTGATCCTCATGACGCGCTGAGTCGGGCCCGACGCCGTCAGTGCGTTTGCCGCACCGGTCGCGGACTTCCGATCGCCGGGGCTCCCGTGTGTCCGGCCGAGCGAACCTTCTCACGACGGCGACCGTCGAGCGTCACGCCGTCGCATGACTCACTGCTGGCCACCGAGCCGGGCGGCGTGACCGACTCGTGACTTTCGCGACCATGTAACGACGAGCCGGGGCGGTAGCTTCCGCGCCATGTCGCGTCGTTACACTTGTTGGGGGTTCGGTGGCGGCCCACTGCTGCGCTGGTGCAGCGACGCCGTGACATCGCCGTGTTCGATGGGGGGCGAGTCACGGTTCGTGACCGCTGTCGTGACGATCGTGACCGGTGCGTGGCTCGGTCTCGTGCCCATTCATGCGGTGGGCGCGCAGAGGGCAACGAGGTCGGCGGCGTCTCGTGACACGTCCGTGGCGCGCACGGATAGCGCATCGCGCCCACCTGAGCTCGCGCGGCGGCGGCCGTGGTACGAGAGCTTCCAGATCCGCGGCTACACGCAGGTGCGCTACAACCGGCTCCTCGAGACCAACGAGCTGCTCCGGTGCGAGCAGTGCGACCGGAGCTGGGGGCAGAACGGCGGCATCTCGATCCGTCGCGCGCGCGTGATCATCCAGGGGCAGGTGCATCCGCGCGTCTGGATCTACCTGCAGCCCGACTTCGCGAGCCAGGCGGGGACGACGCAGCTCGTGGCGCAGATC
>JALOPN010000328.1 GCA_025453875.1 Gemmatimonadaceae bacterium
GTTGCCGCATGCGTACGTGGACGGCGGCTATTACACCAAGACGATCGAGAACCGGCCGCTGATGGGGCCCAGCGGCGCCGACGGGGCGTATGTGTGCGCGGCCATGTCCGGGTACGGGCTGATGGCCGCGCCGGCGGCCGCCGAACTGGTGGCGGCGCAGATCACCGGCGCCACGCGGCCGTCGTACGAAGCGGCGTTTCTGCCGTCGCGCTACGATGATCCGGCGTACGTGGCCCGATTGGCGGACTGGGGGAGTACGGGGCAGTTGTAGGCGGGTGCCCTGCCGGACACAGCCGCTTCGCAGGACGGCCTGCTGATCATCGGCGCGGCCGCGTTTCAGATATCGGGCAGGCTGGAACACAACTTCCTGCCGTACGAATTCGACTGGCTTCGCACGGCGCTTTCGTGGTGGACCACATTCAACGCCTGCGCCGCAGCCCACTTCCCCGAGCTCGCCGAAGATCGCAAGCTCAGCCAGATGCGCTCGCCTTCGGCGAAGGTCTGCCTCGCCAGGGAGAAGGCATTCCGGGTGGCGCTCCGCATGCGGATCGACAAGCAGATGCAGACGGTGCGCCATCTCCCCTGCGATGGCATGACGGCGCGCAGCGACCGCATGTTCAAGCCGGCCATGCATCTCTGCTACCTGTTCCAGCAGCGCCGCAAGGCCGCCCAGTACCTGTTCGGCGGCGGTGCATGCCAATGTCAGCGCGCTCAATGCCTCGGCGCGCAGGCATCTGGCCGAAAAGACCATCGTCGATCCGCTCGGCGTGGGGCAGATCCACGCCGACTGTTTTGAGAGGCGGCTGCAGCGGATGGAGTACGACACGAAACGCGCTCCAAGTCTCTGACGGCACGTGCGGACCGCGTCACCTTGCGAAGGCCCGCGTCGTCGCGCAACGTCACCTTTCCCCTCTGGAGGTGTCATGTCGTCGATCACGTTGGCCGGGCGGGCGGCGCTGCTCGCCCTCTGCAGCGTTGCCGCCTGCGGTGAGCGCACGCACACCTTCACGACGTCGAACGGCAAGTCGGCGAGGCTCGAGTTGGCGTTCAACGGGATGGACTCGGACGACGACCGACGAGTGACGGTGGCCGAATGGCAGGCGAAGGGGCGCGAGAGCGCCGCCTTTTCCGCCGTCGACCAGAATGGCGACGGGGTCCTCACGTCGGCCGAGTTCCTTGCGTCGGCGGGTGTGCAGCCCGGCGCCGCTTCCGCGGCCGCAGCGTCGGCGTCTCCCATGGCCGAGGACCCCGGGGCACCGGACATTCCCGAGACGGAGGACCCGCCCCGACGCCGGATTGCCGGGGCTGACGACGAGGAGGCGCCGCCAGGGTCTGCCGGGCGACGTCGCGTCGGGTCGCCGACGGTGGAAGGGCCCGACGTGCCGGGTGCGCCGGTCAAGCGGCCACCGCCGCGGCCTGTCGTGCCCCCGCGCTGAGCCGGTGCCGCGACACGGCGCGGCGGCGCCTCCCGCGGCGACGCGACAGCCACGACCTTTCCCGCGATGATCGACGTTCGGTTCCTCCTCCTCGCGGCCTTGACGGCCCTCACGGTGGTGTTTGTCTGGCAGTGGTGGCGGTCGGCGCGTCGCCGACCAGCGGAGGGCGCCGAGGCGCGGCTGCGTCCCACGTTTGTCCAGCTCGTGATCGGCTTCGTGGTCAACTTCTTCGACACGCTGGGCATCGGGTCGCTGGCCACCACCACCACGGCGTTCAGGGCGCTGCGCGTGGTGCCCGACGAGCGCCTGCCGGGCACCATGATCGTGGGACTCACCCTCCCGGTGGTGTCGCAGGCGTTCATCTTCATTGCGCGCATCGAAATCGATCCCGTGCTGCTGGTGCTCATGATCGGCACGGCGCTCGCAGGGGGATGGCTGGGAGCCGGGCTGGTGTCGCGGTTGCCTCGTCGCCCGATCCAGCTGGGCATGGGCGTCGCGCTGCTGGTGGCGGCGCTGTTCATGACCATCGCGCAGCTCAACCGCATGCCGGTGGGTGGCACGGCGCTGGCCCTCCACGGCGGGGCACTCGGGCTGGCCCTCGCCGTGAACTTCGTGCTGGGCGCGCTCATCATGCTGGGGGTGGGCAACTACGGCCCTACGTTCGTGCTGCTGAGCGCCCTCGGGATGGACCCGCGGGCCGCGTTTCCGATCATGATGGGGAGCGGGGCGTTCGCGGCGCTGCTGGGGTGTCTGGCCTTCGTCAAGCGGCGCAATCAGGTGGACCAGCCGGCACTCGGTCTGGCGCTCGGCGGGGTGCCAGGGGTGCTGGTGGCGGCGCTGCTCGTAACGGGCATGCCGATCGGCGTGCTGCGCTGGCTGGTGATTGCGGTGGTGGGGTACGCGGCAGTGGTGATGCTGCGGTCGGGGGCTCGCGGGGGCTGAGCGCATGAGGCGCAGACGAGGTACGGACACCGCGCGCCCGCCATTGCAAGGCCCGGTGGGCGCCCCGCATTGGCGAGCGCGGTCGGAAGGTGCGGCGCGCCGCGCGCCTCAGCGGACCGGGGTGCGACGCCGGCGGGCGAGCGGCAGGGCCAGGAGCGCTGCGGTGAGCAACGCGAGTGATGTCGGTTCGGGCACCGTGGTGGTGCCGGGCACGAGGACCTCGAAACCGTAGCTGCTCATGGAGGCGGTGCCGAGCTGGCCGGGTTGGGCACTCGTGTTCGTCCCGGTCACCGCCGCAGGGCCGAACGCCCCCGCACCAATGACGTCCCAGTAGTTCGACGATCCCGCTCCTTGGAGCGATGTGTAACACTGCTGAGTGTAGGTTATGGCGGCGGAAACCAGCACGCTGCGCAGCCCCCCCGTCGCCGTAGCCGTCGGGTCGGTCCACGTGCTCCGCAGTTGTGTCCCGATGGGCAGCGCCACGTTCACGTTGATGCCGAAATAGTTGCTGCTGCTCAGTCCCACGCCCAGCGCGCCGCCGCTGGCGCTGATGGCCGGTCCGAAGGCAAAGCCCACCCACCCGCCCGCGCTGCTGGTGGGGGTCACGAGCAGATCGCCGATAGCCGGCACGGTGTTGCCGGCCAATCCGGGCGCCACATCTACCAACGTGAACCCGCCGAACGTCAGCCCGCCGTGCTGGCAACTGAATCCGGCGACGGCGTAGCTGGCGAAGCTGCCGGCGGTGCACGACTGTGCTGCCAAAACGCATGAACAACTCCGACATGGTGATCCGCAGGCGGATCATGGTGAAGTGGCGACACGCCGGTCCGCTTGTCCGACCACCACCCGGCGCGTTACGGTATGCGTGCGAGGCGACCCACACGACCAGGAGGCGGAAAGCGACGGCGGTCC
>JALOPN010000329.1 GCA_025453875.1 Gemmatimonadaceae bacterium
GCGGGCACGGTGTACGTCACCGTCGACAACCATCGCGAGAACGACTACGCCGCGTACGCGTGGGTGAGCACCGACTTCGGGCGCACCTTCCGCGCCATGACGGGCGGGCTCGGCGAGCGCATCGTGCGCACGCTCACGGAAGACACGCGCAACCGCGATGTGCTGTACATCGGCAGCGAAGACGGCATCTATCTCTCACTCGATCGCGGCACGACGTGGCGCAAACTGCAGGGCGACAACTTCCCGAACGTGCGTGTGGACGAACTCACGATTCATCCGCGCGACAATGCACTCATCGTGGCGTCGCACGGCCGATCGATCTGGGTGCTCGATGACCTCGCACCCATTCAGGAGTACTCGGCGGCGCAGCGCGTGGCCACGTCGACCCTCTTCACTCCGGCGCCGGCGCTCGAGTGGAAGTACAAGGACGATCGCAACGACGAGTTCTGGGGCCACCAGACCTTCATCGGCGAGAATCCACCAGTGGAGGCCGTGTTGACCATGCATGTGCAAGGCACCCCGCAGGCGATGTCGGTTCGCGTGCGGCAGGGGAACGCGCTGGTGCGCGAACTGGAGGTGCCGGCAGCACGACGGGCCGCTGGCCTGCAGCAGATCTGCTGGGACCTGCGCAGCGCACCCATTCGCACAGCAGCGCCAGCGGAAGCCGGTGGTCGAGGCGGTCCGGGAGGCGGCGGCGGGCCTGGTGGTGGCGGCGCGGGCGGTCGCGCGCGCGCGATCGAAGGGATGCCGACGCCGTTGCCCAGCGCCGGTTATCAGGCGAGCAATCCATGTCGCGCATCGGGCGGCCCCGGCGGTGGATTCGGCGGGGGCGCAGGGGGCAATGCCGGCCCGTACGTGGCGCCCGGTGAGTACACGGTTGCCCTTGTGGTGGACGGCACCGAAGTGAGCAGCAAGACGCTGCGCGTCGTGATGGACCCGAAAGTCTCTCTGACGGGCGAGGCGCGAGTGGCGTACGACGGCTTCCTGCGCGATCTCCACGCACAGCAGCAGGCGGGCGCCGACGTGGCGGCTTCGTTGACGGCGTTGGCCAACCCGATGGCCACCGTGAAGGCGCGACTCGACTCGATGCCTGCGGTCCCCGAGGCCACGAAGTCGCAGTTCACCGCGCTCGCTCAGGCGTTCGACAGTGTGCGGGTGAAGTTCGGCGTGGCGCCCGGCCGTGCCTCGGGCGCCGCGGCGGCAGCCGGCGGGCCGCCCGCTGGCGGCGGCGGCGGTGGCGGTGCGGCCGCACGCCTCGGCGCCGGAGCCGGCGCCAACGCCGATGTGCTCGCACGCGTCGGACAGATCAAGGGACTCGTCGCAGGGATCTGGGAGACCCCCAGCGAAGGCTCGCGCAAGCAAGCCGCCGCAGCGGTTGCCGATCTCCGGGCGGCAATGACCGAAGCGAACACCGTGCTGCAGCGCGCACGCGCGCTCGAGAGTGCGCTCGCGACGCACGGACTGTCGCTGAACGCCGCGCGCTGACGCACGCGGTCTGCAGTAGCAGTGAACGGGGCGCGATCGGGCAACCGGTCGCGCCCCGTTGCTGTGTGCTCAGTAGATCGGCTGTCGTCCCGACTCCGCGAGCACCCGTGCTCCGCGCTTCGCCCGCACTGTCCACTGCGTCCCCTTCACCGGCATGAAGCTCGGCGGCATGGGCGCGACCGTATCAGCGGTCGTGAGCGAGTGCACGACGGAATCGGTGGGAACGATGATGGTGACGTCGTATGACTCGGCCCGTTCGACCGGATGCCAGATGAGGACGCCCGTCTTTTCGCCAACCACCGCGAGCGTGCCGACCTCGCCTCCGGAACACGCCCCGCTCATCACCACCCCAAGACCGAGTCCGGTGATCGCGAGGACACGCCCCAGGCGCGCACACCTCGAGCGCACACGTCGATGCGCCAGGCGAAACGGTGAAGGGGACGATCGATCGTTGTGCGGAGTGTGCGGTACGGCGAGCGACGACATGGCGGACGGATTCCCTCGTGGCGTAAGCAGGAACTCGGCTCGACTGGCGACGCACGGCGCGATCGGGGGCTCGCGCGCCTCAGCCGCTTCGGACGATGGAATTTCGATGATTCCCGGTCTGGTCTTCAAGCGGTCGGCTGGCGACGCGCTGCGCTGGCCGGTACGATCCATGCATGCCGCTCCCGGATCACGCGTCGGTGGTACGTCGCGATGCCTGTCACGCACTCGCGCACGAGCGATTCGACGTGCTCGTGATCGGCGGCGGCATCACCGGCTGCGGCGTGGCGCGCGAGGCCGCGCTCCGTGGGCTGCGTGTCGCCCTGGTCGAGCGTGACGATTTCGCCGCCGGTACGTCGAGCCGGTCCTCGCGCCTCATCCACGGCGGCGTGCGCTACCTCGAACATGGGCATCTGCACCTCGTCTTCGAGGCCAGTCGCGAGCGCCGTTTGCAGCTGCAAACCCTCGCGCCGCATCTCGTGCGGCCGCTCGCGTTCACCTGGCCGGTGTACCGCGGCGCACGCGTGCCGCGGTGGAAGCTGCGCGCCGGCCTCGCGTTGTACGACGCGCTCGCGCTCTTTCGCAATGTCGGCCGTCACGCATCGCTCTCGGTGGCAGAGTTGCGCGACGCCGAGCCCGAGCTCGCGCCCGACGCGCTGCTCGGTGGCTTTCGCTAATGACCGAGAGCTCGACGCCACGTTCGCCGTGCGTGCCGAGCTCGTGATCAACTGCACCGGTCCGTGGAGCGACGCGACGGCGGCGCTGACCGGATTGCCGCTGACACACGGCGTGCGTGGTGCCGTGGGCGCACACATCGCGGTGCCACGACAGCGCGTGGGCAACCGCGACGCGATCACGCTCGATTCCCCTGTGGACGGGCGCGTG
>JALOPN010000330.1 GCA_025453875.1 Gemmatimonadaceae bacterium
AGCAAGATCGAAGCCGGGAGCATGGTGATCGAGACGATTGCGACCGACCTGCCCGCGTTGCTGCTCGAAGTGGACGGCTTGATGCAGGCGCGTGTCGCTCCCAAGGGCGTGGCGCTGCGCACGCATCTCGAATCCCCGGTGCCGGAACGCATTCGCACCGATCCGACGCGACTGCGTCAGATCCTCATGAACGTGCTCGGCAACGCGGCCAAGTTCACCGATGCCGGATCGATCGATGTGCAGGTGCGCGTGCTGTCGGCCGCCGAAGACTTCGATGTCGACATGTTGCGCATTGCGGTGACCGATACCGGCCCCGGCATGACACCGGCGCAAGCGGCGAGTCTGTTCCAGCCGTTCACACAGGCCGATGCGTCGGTCACGCGTCGCCATGGTGGCACGGGCCTCGGTCTCACCATCTGCCGTCGACTCGCCGAACTGATGGAGGGCCGCGTCTACCTCGCGCACACCGCACCGGGGGTCGGGACCACCTTCGTGATCGAGCTCCCGCTGGATGCCGTCGAGGAGGCGCCGCTCATCACGGCGCTGCCGATCGCCGCGCCCTCACTTGCCCGTTCGCCGATCGCGGCGCCCACCACGATCGCGCTGCGAGGGCGCGTGCTGCTCGCCGAAGATGGGCCCGACAATCAGCGACTCATCGGCCACTACCTCCGCACCGCGGGCGCAACGGTGACGATCGCCGAGAATGGCGCAATCGCGCTGGAGGCGATGCGCAGCGCACTCGCCACGACAACACCGTACGATCTGCTCGTCACGGACATGCAGATGCCCGAACTCGACGGCTACTCGCTTGCGAAGGCGCTGCGTCGGGAGGGCGTGACCACACCCATCATCGCTCTGACGGCGCACGCCATGGCCGAAGATCGCACGCGCTGCCTCGCGGCCGGCTGCGACGACTACGTGCGCAAGCCCATCGATCGTGCGGCGCTGCTTGGCGCGTGCGCGCGCTGGCTCGGCACGCTGAGCGCGACGGTCACGACGGCCGAAATGCAATCGCCCGACGCGGGTACCCCAGCCTCGGCGGACCAACGGCGGTCGGAAGCGGCGGTCGCATCCCACCAGGCCACGACCACGGACGAGCTGTTCCCCGCGCCGTCCGAGCAGATCCATGTCACGCCGTTGCGCCTTCGACGATCCGATGTCACCACCCTGCTCATCAGTGAGCTCGCGGGGGACCCGGATCTCGGGGAGATCGTGCAGGCGTTCGTGGAAAGTGCGCCCGCTCGTCTGCGCGCCATCGAGACGGCGGCGGCTGACGGTGACCACGCGCTGCTGGCGCGCCTGGCCCATCAGTTGAAGGGCACTGGCGCGAGCTACGGCTACCCGCAGCTCACGCAAGCGGCCAAGGCGCTCGAGCATGCCGCGACCGCGCACCTCACCGCGCGCACCGAGTCCTCGCTCGAGGCGATCGAACACGCCCTCCACCCGCTCTGCAGCACCCTGCGGTCCATTGCTGCGGCGCGCGAGGTATCCATCACATGAACGCGAATACCGGGACCGCGGGCACCCACGTGCTCGTCGTGGACGACGACGCGGATGTGCACGCGCTCATCGCCGCCATGCTGCGTCCGCTCGGCGTGACGCTGCAACATGCGCACGATGGTGTGCAGGCGCTGCAGCTCGTGCGGCAGGGTCGCTGTGATCTGATGCTGCTCGATCACGATCTTCCGGGACGGAGCGGCCTCGACGTGTTGGGTGAGCTGCGCGCCGACGTGCGCCTCGCGCGCATTCCCGTCATCATGGTCACCGGCAGCGATCAGCACGCGGTCCTCACGGCCTGCTTCGCGGCGGGCGCGCAGGACTACATTCGGAAGCCGTTCTTCGCGGCCGAGCTGCGCGCCCGCGTCGGCGCGCTGCTCGAGCGGCAGCGTCTGCTCCTCGAACTCGTGAGCGCGGCGAGACAGGATCGGCTCACGGGGCTGCCCAACCGGGCGTTCCTGCTGGAGCAGCTGCAGAGCGCCATGCGTGACGCGAAGAAGTCGCCCGCGCACGCGTTTGCGCTGATGTTCCTCGACTTCGATCGCTTCAAGGTGGTGAACGACAGTCTCGGACACGAAGTTGGTGACGAGTTGCTGCGGTCGATCGCCGCACGGCTTCGCGACAACCTGCGCGCCAGCGACACGGTTGTGATCGGCGATGAGGCCAACACGGTCGCACGACTCGGTGGCGATGAGTTCGTCGTGCTGCTTCCGGGGGTCGGTGACCTCGTCTCGGTTGCCGCGGTCGCCGATCGTCTCATCGAAGTGCTGCAGCAGCCATATCGCCTCGGCTCGCACATCGTGCGTTCGTCGGCAAGTATCGGGATCGCGTGCAACACCGGCCAGTACGAATCGCCCGACGACATGTTGCGCGACGCCGATATCGCGATGTACGAAGCAAAGGCAAGAGGCAAGGGATGCTGGGTGCTCTTTTCAGATGCGATGCGCGCCGAGGTGGAACGACGGCATCGCATCGAGGTGGAACTGCGCCGCGCGATCGAGCAGGAAACGTTGAGCGTCGCGTACCAGCCCATCATCTCGCTGGAGAATCGCGCGGTAATCGGTGTGGAAGCCCTCGTGCGCTGGTCGCACCCCGAGCTTGGCAACGTCCCTCCCAGCGACTTCAT
>JALOPN010000331.1 GCA_025453875.1 Gemmatimonadaceae bacterium
CGGCGCGCGCGTTCAGCTTCGCGTCGCCGAGCTCGAAGATGTTGAACGTGGCGACGCGCACCGGCGCTGTCGTGGTGCTGTCGGTATCCGTCGCGTCGGGATCGGCGGCGCAGGCGGCGAACGCCAGCGATGCGACGCACGCGAGCAGGGCGCGTCGTTGGAGACGGTCAAGCGGGAGGCGGGGGCGCATGCTGCAACATTGCGCGCACGGGCAGTCGCCGCCACCTCGCACGCGGTTGCCGCCGCGCGTCCACCGGCATTGATTCCATGGTGTCACGTGCCTGTGACGCGGTGGCGTGTCCGGGCCGACCCGATTCCAGCTCCGGTGAACCCATGACGTCATCACCCCTTCCGTCGCGCCCGCGCGGCGCACCGGTCGCCCCCTATATCGCGGCCGCGCTGCTGGCCGAACGTCGCCGCATCGCGATGGCCTTCCGCGGGGCCAACGCCACGTCACCCGCGCAAGCGCGCAGCCTCAAGGCGCTGAGTCTCAAGCACGACGCGCCGTTCGACGAAATGTTGCGGCTCGGCGTGATCCGGCAGGGCGACGCCGGCTACTGGTTCGACGACGACGCGTACGACCAGAAGATCGAGCATCCGCGCTTTCGCACGCTTGGTGTGGCGGCCGTGGTCGGCCTGTTGGCGCTGCTCGGAATTGCCGCGTGGGGCGTGTTCACGGCCGGCTGATCGCACGAGGCGATCAGCCGGCGTTCCCAATCAGCCGCCGCCGCCGAAGCCGAAGCGCCGACCACCCACTTCGCCCAGATTGCCGAAGCGCTGGTTGACGATCGAGTTGTAGATCGAACCGAACGTGTAGCCGACGCCCACGTTGAGGTTGTAGCGGAAGTTCGTCTGCAACTGCTGGCGCTGCGTGAGAATGTCACGTTCCGACTGGGGACGCGCCGCGATGTAGATCTGGTCGCGCACCCGCGACGCCGAACCGCGCACGTTGAGCGAGAAGCCACGTCCGAGGCGCAGATCCATGAAGCCGGACACGGTGACGTGATTGCGCTGCGGGTCATGCAGGTAATGCGACCCTTCGAGCGAGACATTGGTGTTGCCCCACGACTGACGCTGCGACAGCGACAGCAGCAGCGTCTGGCTCGTCCGCGTCTCGACGTCCTGGTCGAACACCGTGGTCTCGTAGTAGCGGTAGTAGTTCGGGCCGATGTAGTAGAGCGCGGTGAGCTGGCGGCTTTGCGCTTCTGCCCACGGGAAGTAGTTGTACTCGATGGCGGGCGAGAGGCGCACGGCGAGCTTCTGGTTGAGGACCTCGCTGAAGCCGACCGAGAACTTCGTGCCGAGTGTCCAGTGCGCATTGAGGGTGCGCCCGATGAGCGCATTCGCGCCGGCCGAGCGCTGCAGCACCGTTTCTTCGACCGTATCCCGCCTGCCCGGTACCGTGCTGCTGTTCACGAAGAGCGTGAAGTCGCGCTGGCGATAGCTGGTGTTGACGCCGAGGTTGATCTTCCAGTCATCGGTCGTGCGTGCCGCGGAGAACGACGTGTTGAGGTTGGTCGTCGTCGTGAGCTGCTCTCCGTTGGCCGAGACGTCGCCGTTCACGCGATACAGCCAGAGGTTCCACGGATCCTTGACGGCGCGCGGATTGAGCGAGCGCGTCACGGCGCCATTGACGAGACCAAGACGCAGTCGCGAGGCAATGGGCGTTCGCGCGACATACGGCGCGAGTCCGAGCTGAAAGGTGCGCAGCAGGTCACGACGCACCCGATCATCGGCGTCGTTGGGCAGGGTGGTGATCGTCAGGGTGTCGATCTTGTTGGCGAAGCCCTTCTGTCCGAGAAAGTTCACCGTGATCTCGCGGCCGCCATTGCCCGCGGCGAGCGAGGTGAGCAGCAGATGCACATCGCTGTCGAAGCGATCGCGCACCCAGTTCACGTAGCCCATTTCCTGCACGAAGAAGTTGCGGTCGCAGCCGCGCACGCCGCCCTGGCAATCGAGGAAGACGCGGATGGACTTCTCGAGCAGGCTGTCCGGCAGGACTTCGGGCGACTCGGCGCCGGGCCGGCGGCCGGCGGCCGGCCGAGGCATCGCGGCGTCGGGCGGCTCGGTGGGTGGTTCCTGGGCGGAGAGCACGACCGGTCGCAGCGTCGCGGCCAGCAGCAGCACGAACAAAGCACGCATGAGTTCAGAGGACGAAGTCAGTTTGGGCAGGGCGGCCGGTGGCCAGGTCGCGCCTGCAGCAGGGGCCGCCGAGACGGCCGCGAGAATACGCACGATGTGATCGGACCGTTCGGTCCTAGTATCGGCCGGAATCGCGCGCTTCTGAGGAAACCGGGGTCAGGGGGCCAGACCGGGGGCGCCCTGCGGCTCGGTCACCAGGGGCGGAGCCGATCCGCCAGGCCATCCGTCGCCAGCAGCTCGCGCAGCTCATCCCCGAGCCGCTCGCTCTCGTCGGCCACCCGCTGCCAGCGCTGCCGCCGCGTCGGATCGTCGAGGGCGTAGAAGTCGGCGCGGTCGGGGATCTTCTGTCCCGGCAGTGACTGGATGAACGCGGTACTTGGCGCGATGAGCAGCGCGCGCCGGAAGTTCGTGGCCCCCGCCCGCCGGCGGCGCAACCCCTTGTCGAACCACCCCGGCACCACGTGATCGTAGAA
>JALOPN010000332.1 GCA_025453875.1 Gemmatimonadaceae bacterium
CTCGGCGACCGTTCGCGCACGATTCCGATTCCGTTGCCCGGTCAGGACGACGGCCTGCACGGTGTGGTCGTGACCGGCACCGCCGAAGCCGCGGCGGATCAGGGTCGCCTCGTCTACGAACCGGGCCATCCGGACGCCGACGCCAACGGCTACGTGCGCTATCCCGACATCGATACCACGCAGGAGCTGGTGCACCTGCTCGACGCCAAGCGCCTGTACGAGGCGAACGCCACGGTCTTCCAGACCACGAAGTCGATGCTGCGCGCCGCACTCGACATCTGATCCCTTCGCTGACGCCCCCGCTTCGATCTGCCATGAGCATCTCCGGCCTTCCCCAGAATCCGCTGCTCGCCCCGCTCGGGCGGCCGCTCACGTCGCCGAACACCGGCGCGGGCTCCGCCGGTACGCCGGCCCCCGCCGTGGGTCGGAACACGCCCGCACCGGTCGATCGCACAGCGTTGACCGGCGCGGCACGGCCGGCAATTGCGGCCGCGCCGAGCACCGTGCCCGCCGAAGCACCCGCAGGGACGGACCCGGCACTGTGGAGCATGCTCACCACCGAAGAGCGCGCGTTCTTCGCGAAGAGCGCCACGCTCGGTCCGCTGACGTACGGGCGGATCAAGGACGCGATCATGCCGGCGCCGCCCGCGGCGCGCGGTGTGCGTCTCGACGTGCGCGCCTGAGGCCCGACCCATGTCCATGAAGATCGATCTGCTCACGCGCAGCCTGCCCGAGTTCGGACAAGGCGCGATCGGACAGCCTGGGCTCGACACCGGCGCCCGCACGATCCCGCTTGGCGGCGAGGCGAACGCGGGTCCGTCGTTCGGCGACACGCTGGTCGAGGCGCTCAATGGCATCTCGGAGATGCGCAATCACGCAGGTGACCTGACACGGCGTTTCGCCGCCGGCGAGCAGATCGAGATGCACACGCTCATGGCGGCCTCCGAGGAAGCAGGCGTCGCACTCGACCTGCTCGTCGAACTGCGCAACAAGGTCATCGAGAGCTATCGGACCCTCATCAACATGCAGTCGTAATCACGCATGGCGTCTCCGCTCGATTCCCTCTTCGGCCGCATCAACGGCTCGCGCCAGGCCGCGATCATCGCGGTTGGCGTCGTGGCCACGGTCGCGGTGCTCGGTCTCTCCCGCTGGGCCTCGCGCCCGACGTTCGTGCCGCTCTACACCGACCTGCCGCTCGAGTCGGTGGGCGTGGTCACCGACAAGTTGACCGAGGCCGGTATCTCGTACGAGCTGCAGAACGCCGGCTCGAGCGTCATGGTGCCGAGCGCCGATGTGGCGCGTGCACGCGTGGCGCTGGCGCGCGAGGAACTGCCCGACGCCGGACGGCCCGGGCTCGAGCTCTTCGACAAGCCGACGTGGGGCATGACGGACTTCACGCAGAAGGTGAACTACCGTCGCGCGCTCGAAGGCGAGCTCGAGCGCAACATCGGCAAGATGCAGGGTGTGGCGCGTGTGCAGGTGCATCTCGCGCTCGAAGATGAGAAGCTGTTCACGCAGGACGCGCGCGACACGAAGGCATCGGTGACGTTGGCCATGGCCGACGGTGAAGCGCCGGCGCCATCGACGGTGCGCGGCATCGCCAGTCTCGTGGCCGGTTCGGTCTCGGGGCTCAAGGTGGAGCACGTGACCGTCGTGGATGAGCGCGGCAATGCGCTCACCGACGTGGAGGATGGGAGCGGCCTCGTGCTCTCGAGCCGTCAGCTCACGCTGCAGCGCGAAGTCGAGCGGCATCTGGAGCAGAAGGCCGAAGCGCTCGTCTCGCGCATCGTCGGCGCGGGCAACGCGCGCGTGCAGGTCGCCGCCACGATCAACTTCGATCGGGTCGAACGCACGACGCAGGGTGTGAATCCCGATCAGCAGGCCATCAGCACCGAGCAGAAAAACGAAGTCATTCCGCAGGCCGGTCAGGCCGGCGCCGCGTCGAGCAACACCGCGACGTCGTACATCACCACGCAGAGCGTGGAGTCGTTCAGCGGCGCCGTGGGCAACGTGCGCAAACTGACGGTGGCGGTGCTCGTTGCCGACAAGGTCGAAGCGACGCCGGTCGCCGACGGTGAAGCGCCGCAGCCTCCCACGATCACGGCTCGCACGCCCGAGGAGCTGGCGCGCATCGAGACACTGGTGCGCAATGCCCTCGGTGTGGAAGACGCACGCGGTGATGGCGTGTCGGTCGTGAGCGCGCCGTTCGATCTGCCGCCGGTGCCGACGGCGGTCACCGATTCCGTGCCCGAGCCGACGATGATCACGAAGGTGCTCGACAATCCGAAGCCCGTCATCACGATCGCGGCGTTGATTGCGCTGCTCGTGGTGGTGCTGGTGACGCTGCGTGCGCTCAAGCCGACGCCGGTGCCGGCACCGGCGCCGCTCGCCGACGCGACCACCGCGGCGCTGCCCGCGGGTACGGCCGATGGCCTGGCCGCCGCTCCGGCGCTGACCGCCGGCCCGAACCTCGGCATGTCGCTCACCGAGGACGAGGAGACCAATCTCGTCGCGACCGATGAACGCAAGCCCGTCGTGCTGCCGCCGCCGGCGACCACGCCGGAGCGCGAGCAGGCGATTGCCACGGTCGAACAGCGCCC
>JALOPN010000333.1 GCA_025453875.1 Gemmatimonadaceae bacterium
CCCGTTCCGCATGTCCGGTCGCGTTCCCGTCACTCGCGTTGAAAAGCCCTGGGGCCACGAGCTCATCTGGGCCCACACCGATCGCTACGTCGGCAAGATCCTGCACATCAAGGCCGGCCAGGCGCTCAGTGTGCAGTACCATGAGCGCAAGGACGAGACCGTCCATCTGCTCTCCGGGGAGATGATCTACTGGGTCCAGCTGCCCGGTGACACCGAGCTGCGCGATCAGCAGTTGCGCACCGGGGATTCGTTCCGCATCACGCCGGGCACGATCCACTACATGGAAGCCGTGACGGACTGCGACGTGCTCGAAGCCTCCACGCCCGAGCTCGACGACGTTGTGCGGCTCAAGGATCGCTACGGTCGCGAAGGTACGAACGCGCCCTGAGCGGCGCGCGCTGACTGTCCGGATCGGCGGGCGCCCTGCGCCTCGGAAAGTGAGTCGTCGCGTGTGCGGCGACCGCCACATCGTTCCGAGGATCCCGCCATGCGATTTCCCGCCGTTCCCTTGTGTGCCGGCCTGGCCAGCGTGCTCCTGGCCCTGCCGGTCGCCGCGCAGTCCAACAGCTTTGTCGCCGGCACGCGCTACGACGCGCCGCCGCTGACCACCTTCCAGACGTTCGGCGAGAACATGCTCGGCATGAAGGTGTCGTGGACCTTCACCGACGGCTCGTTCGGCACCGCGTCGTGGGGGCAGTTCGGCCCCGACAACTTCGGCGTGAACAACGCCGAGTTCCGCGTACGCCTTGGGCGATTCGACGACACGTTCATGGCCGCGTGGTCCGTGACGAACCGCTCCGCGACCAAGACGCTGTCGTCGGTGCGCTTCAACGGCCAGCCTGGTCGCATCGTGTTTGACTGCGGCTGGACCGGTGCCCGGTGCGCCCCGAATGAAGACCCCGTGATGGCGGCAGGGAGTGTCAACTCGGCTCGCGGTTGGTCGCTCAGCACGATCGGCTTCGGAGGCGACGACATCTACCGCGGTGGCGTGGCGGGAGAGTACGCGAACGCCGTGGGCGTCGGCGGGGCCGAGCCGGTGGGCGATCTCTTCGAGCAGCTCACCATCTCGTTCACCGACGGGATGGCCGCCGGCTTCACCTACGGCTTCCGTGCCGACACCGACAACACGAGCGACGATATCCCCGACCC
This sequence comes from Gemmatimonadaceae bacterium, assembly GCA_025453875.1. GTDB lineage: Bacteria > Gemmatimonadota > Gemmatimonadetes > Gemmatimonadales > Gemmatimonadaceae > JAABRT01. The sequence goes on from JALOPN010000333.1 coordinate 1,150, forward strand.
GATCCCACCGAGCACCGTGCCCGAGCCCGGCGTTGCCGGATTGGCGCTTCTGGGTGCGCTGGTCCTGTTCGGTGCACGACGTCGCCAACGGGCCGCCTGACGCGCGATCCGCATGGGACGGCGACGCTCGGTTGCCGTCCTCGCGCACGGGGTTGAGATTGCGGGCGACGCTACCCAACCCGGGCGTCGCCTCAGGGCGTCCGGGTCGACCGACGCACCGCGGGTCCGGTGCGCCCCGCCCGCCATCCAGCCCCGTCCGCGATGAAGGTCATCATCCCCCTCGCCGGCAAGGGGACGCGCCTGCGTCCTCACACGCACGTCACGCCCAAGCCCATGCTCAAGGTCGCGGGTCGACCGGTCATGGACTACGTCATGGACGACGTGCAGCGCCTCGGCAATGTCGAGCAGGTGGTCTACATCACGGGCCATCTCAAGGAAAAGGTCGAGGCCTACGCGACCGGCGCCTACGGCATTCCGAGTGTCTTCGTGGAGCAGCGCGTGCAGGACGGCACCGCCGGTGCCGTCGCGCTCGCGAAGCCGTACGTCGATCAGCCGGTGCTCATCATCTTCGTCGACACGATCTTCGACGCCGACCTGTCGATCGTGAACAGCATCGATGCCGACGGCATCATCTGGACGAAGGAAGTCGAGGACTATCAGCGCTTCGGTGTGGTGGTGACCGATGCCGATGGCCACATGACGAAGATCGTCGAGAAGCCGAAGGAGCCCATCTCGAAGCGCGCCAACATCGGCTTGTACTACATCCGCAACTGGCAGCTGCTGTACGAAGGCATCGCCCACGTGCTGCAGCAGCCGCCCAACAAGGGCGAGTGGTACCTCACCGACGCGTTCCAGTACATGATCGACCACGGCGCGAAGATCAAGGTCGTGGACGTTGACGGTTGGTACGACGCGGGCCAGGTGGAGACGTACCTCGACACCAACCGCATCATCCTCGAGAAGGGCCGTGCGCGACGCCCCGCCTCGCTCGGCGAGGGCGCGGTGATCGAAGAACCGGTGTACATCGAGGACGGCGCCGTGATCGAACACGCGCGGATCGGTCCGAACGTCTCGGTGCTCGCCGGCACGCGCATCGCGCACGCTGCGATCGCCAACAGCATCATCGGCGGAAACAGTCGCATCGAACACTGTACGCTCACGGATTCGCTCGTTGGCGACCGCGTGGTGCTCGAACACGTGCACGGCACCGTCTCCGCTGGCGATGACGATGTCGTGAAGGGACGGGCGGCCCTGTGAGCGGCGACCGTCATGAGGCGTCGCGCAATGTCGATGCCGCGAAAACCGGCGTCTCCCGGCGCGCGGCGATCACCGGACTCGGCGCCGCCGCGGCCGCGATTGCCGTCGGCAAGCCGTGGACGCCGACGCCCCTGCTGGCATCCACGCCGGACTGGCGCGCCGATCTCGCGCCGCCACCCGCCGCCGG
>JALOPN010000334.1 GCA_025453875.1 Gemmatimonadaceae bacterium
TCCGCACATGCTCCAGCACACGCGTGTGAATGCGCGCGATGATCACATCGCCGAGCAGCGCCCAGTACGCGGCGGGCTCGAGCCGCATCGTGTACCAGGTGCTCCCCTCGAGCCGCGTGCGCCCACCAGGCAGCGCCACGAGCCGGAACTCGCCGCGCTGTGACGCGAAATAGCCATCGAGGTGCGGGGCCGACACGTGCGCGTACGGGCTCCACTCCTGCAACGCCGCCGGCTGCTCGGTCACGTCGAAGGCAAGTCGCACGCCCGGCTCCCAGTGCGTGATCGGTTCCACGAAGGAGCCGGTCGAGAACACGCAGTAACGAACCGCGCCCACGCCCGTGCCCTTGATCTCCGCGCGCTGCGGATACGCGATGCCGAGCCGGAACAGCAGCTCGCTCGGCTCCGCGAGCGGCGGAAAGGCAAGGACACGCTCCCACACCACCATCGGTGGCGCGTCCACCTCGACGGCCGAGCGCACTTCGCGCCATTCCGTCTCGGGTTGGGCCGCATCCTCGACGGCGAGCGCCGGCAGCATCGTGAGCCCCATCCACATTCCGAGCGCCGGCCGCGGGTCGTGCTGCGCAATGCGGTACCCCAGCACGCCGCCCATCGCGGCAAGGGCCACGCCGAGGGGCGCGGCCATCAGCAGACAGAGCAGCCCCTCGAGTTGCACCATGAGCACGACGCCGGCGATCACGGCCATCGTCAGCAGCACGAGCTTCAATGTCTCGGCAAGCGTCACCAGTGCCCCGCGCGCAAAAACGAACGCAGTCACCGCGCCGATCACGAATGGCGTCCCGAAGAAGAGGGCGAGCCCGTAGGTCTCGAGCGCGTACACGCTCAGTCCCACCATCACGAGACTGAGCGCGAGGCCACTCGCCATCGCGCGCAGCGCCCGCGACCAGCTGCGACGTGACTGCAGAACATCCGTACGCACCACGTCGGCACCTTTCGTGCTCGGAACGACGCACATCGCCGCGAAGAAGACATAGCTCACAACGGGCGCGAAGAAGAGCAGTCCCAACCACGGCGACACGCCGGCGTCGATTGCGCGGCGCACGCTCAGACTCACGCCGATCCAGAGAAACGGCAGCGTCCACAACGCCAGCGCCGGCAGCAGCAGCGGGGGCGCGTCGGCGAGGCTGATCGTGAGCAGCGTGCGCACCGGCTGCAGATAGTACGTGGCGTCCCAGAGCCGGCCGGTACTGAACCAGAGCAGCGCCGAATCACCCACCAGCTTGAGCGCGGCGAGCACGAGCCCGCTCCACAGGTAGTCGCCGCGGCCGACCGCGAGGTCGAACGAGAACCAGAGCCGGCCGAGTCGTGTGAGGGGGCGCATAGCGTGATACTACGGCGTGGCGCGCGTCTTCGCGTGAACCGCGGATCCCTCAGCACGCATGTGCCGCGTCAGCCGGGCACTGCGAAGACCACGAGTGTTGGCACGTTCAGCATTCCGCCAAGCCAGTCGTCGGCGATGCAACCGGTACTGCAACGACGGCTGTGACGGCAGCGAGACGCGATCTCCAAAGCATGTATCACCTCCCTCTTGAAGTTGAACCGCCTGCAAACCCGACCTTCCAGAGCCGATATCTGGGCACGCCATCGGCTGCTTGCGCATCCGAATACATGAGCGAATCCGACACCATTCCCCAGCCGTAGTCGGAAATGCGTCTCGACGCCAGTACGGTCGCTGAGCGAGTGTCGATGACTTCAACGATCGTGTCATGGATGCCGGACAACGAAACCGGTTCGTAACCGGGGAGAATACCGGGCGTGGCGGCTCTTTCCACGATGTGCTTGCGCCAGTCCTGGGCAGGCACGGCGATGAAGACCCAGAGTCGCCCAAAGGAGTCCGCATGCACGCGCTCAACGTGCGGCTGAGGTGCGTCCTGTGGACTCAGTCGAGCACGAACGGTGTATGGAGCGAACCAGCTTACTCGGCGCTCAAGACTCTGCAGTCGCTTGCCTCGTGCGTCCCAGGCCTCGAGCCGATAGTCGTTCCGGCGAACGGTCCAGATCGTACCCGCGGGGTCAACCGTCAACTCTCGCCACCCGGCCCATGCCTCGCGCGCGTCGTATACACGGTTGGAATCGTGCCCGAACGACGCCAGAACCGCGCCAGATCGTCGATCAAGCACATGAACCGGCATGCGCGTGAGGCGGGAGTCAGCGAAGTGTACGTTGGCGACGATGTTGCCATTCGGGAGAAACGACGCGCTCGTGACCGGGTACGCCATCTGGAACTGACGGGACTGCCTCCCGGATGGGCTGATCGTCACCGCCCGACCGTTCTCCAGATCGAAGACGAGCAGGCTATCTGACCCGACCCTCATGAGCCAATCGATGCGCCGGAACTCCAGGGGACCACTACCCTCGCGGCCGATTCGCTGCAGCGGAACACCGGCTGACGAGAGCTTCACGAGCACCCCACCGCGTCCATCCGAATGAACGAACGAGCCATCGCGCAGCTGCACGAGACCACGCCCTCCACCGAGCGTCCCCAGTCCCGTGTCCTCTCCCAAGGTGAGCGCCGGTACGATGCTCAGGCATGCCGTGCAAAGCGCCTCCCTGAGCACGTGCGAACTCTGACTCAACCAGCCCGAGGAGCAGCTTGGTCCGCCAGCGCGAAATGTCCGCAAACCGACGGTTCAACGAGCAGCGACCCGACACGACACTCCCCTCCAGCAGCTGGATGCCCGAAAAGCTGGTCGAGCACACGAGCACGGATTGCCATCAGCAGATCCGCCAAGTGACGTCGCCAAGGTCGATCGCTCAACACACACCCGCAAGCGGCAAAGTGCGACACGAACGGCGACATGCCGCGGTCGACGAGGCGCATCGCCATGCCGCCGACACGCGTGTCACAGTTCGCGAGGCGCTTATGCTGAGGAGCGGACGAGTCGCGCCACCATCTCCCCCGGCGCACTCAGCCCCGCCGTCGCGAACCGTCGTTCCAACTGCCGGCGACTCACGCGCGCGATGGACGCCAGCCACTTCACACAGGCGCGCGTGGGCTCCGCGCGCATGCGGCGCAGCGCCAGCACGG
>JALOPN010000335.1 GCA_025453875.1 Gemmatimonadaceae bacterium
TGACGGGCAAGACGCTCTTCGGCTACGCGAGCGGTGGCGTCACCTTCCTCAAGGGCAACGTGAACGTGAGTGTTGGTTACGCCCGCGGCAACCTCGCGCGGTTCAATTACGGGCCGACGTTCGGGATCGGGGTTGCGTTCTGATGACACAACAGCGGTCTCGAGGTCGGCACGTGTGCGACGCTTACTGCCGCCGATACCCGAACTCCACCGGTGGATCGCCGTGCGTGATCCCGTGCAACAACCGCAGCGGCAGCGCGTCCTGTTCGCGTGCCTCACCGGTAATGCGCTTGTTCTGAAGCCAGCCACTCTCGAGCAGCAGACGGCCGAGCGCATCGCGGTTCCACGTGCCGAAGTCCACTGCGTTCTCGCGATACACGCGCACCTGCGGCGGACCATTCACCGGGCCTTCCCACTCGGAGTAGTACACCTCCTGCGTGTACCGATTGTTGGCGTGCAGTGTGACCAGGGCAGAGTCGATCAGGATGTGGCGACTCACGAGTCCCGCGCCGGCGTCGATGCTCGAATCCGCAGTGTAGACCGCCGGGAGCGCGCGTCCATTCAGCGTGGCCGCGCGCCAGCGCCCCACGATCGTGAGCGGTGCCGGCGTGCGACGCAGCGTCGACACGGCCACGCCTGACTGCTGCGCGTACTGCAGATTGAGGGTCAGCTCCCCGCCGAGTGTCGCGCCGAGCGTGTAGCGCAGCGCGCCATCGGGGGCGCGCAGTTCATACGAGGAGGTCGTCGCGACCCAGCGCCCGGCGTCGAGCGCCGTACGCGCCTCGGTGAACGTGGCGCCGCGATAGCGCTGGTACCACGCGCGCTGCTCCCAACGCCCGTCGGCGTACAACTCCAGCCGTGACGAGTCGAGGAAGTCCTGCTCCAGCAGGCCATTCACCTGTCGGTGGCCGAGCAAGGCGGGAAGCGGCTGGCCATCGGAGACGTGCACGTGCCACACCTGATCGGCGAGCGGCGGCAACGGAGCGGGCGCGGCTGGAGCGGGCGCGTCGGAACACGCGCTCGCCGTGACGAACAGTGCGGGGATGAGGACAACACGAACCAGTGAACGCATGGGAGCAACACTCGACGAGAGAACTGACACGACAACGGCACAGCGCTGTCGCTGACTACGCAGGTCGGTCCGCACAGGATTCGTCGGAACCGAAATCGTGACATGTCGTATTGTTCGGCATGACCGCCTCCCCCTCCGGTACCGGCACGTCGAGCGCCCCGCGACCGCGCCCCTGGTGGCGCCCATTGCTCGAGGTGATCCCCTACGCCATTGGCGGTGGCGTGGTGGGTGCGCTCGCCGTGCAGGCGGGTGAGCGCTTCGGTGGGGGCATGCCGTCGCTTCATCTCTCCACGACCCAATCCGCGCTGTTGCTGATGGTCTCGTGCATGGCGTTGATCGGCACGATCGTGGTGCACGAACTCGGGCATCTGCTGGGTGGTCGTCTCGTGGGCTTCCGGGCATTGAACGCAGCGCGAGCGGGTGGCGCTTCGCGATGAATCGCAGCATTGCGCTGGCCGGTGGCCTCGCCGGCACGGCGCCCACGGATACCCAGCGCGTACGTCAGCGCATGGCGGTGGTCATCGCCGGTGGTCCGCTTGCGAGCCTCATCACGGGTGTGCTTGCGCTCGCGTGGTGTTTGTCGTTGCGGCCGTCCGAGTTCGACATCGCCACGCCGTTCGGCCGCGTGCTCTTCGCCGGCGCACTCGCGGCCTACGGATTCGGATCGGTGGGCATTGGCCTGCTCACGCTCATCCCGGGGCGCACGGCGGGCTTTCGCACCGACGGCGCACAACTGCTCACGTTCCTGCGCGGCGGCGCCGAGGGAGACCGTGCGGCCGCGCTCGGGGCGATCGTCGGACAGAGTCTGTCCGGGGTGCGGCCACGCGACTACGCGCCTGATCTGCTCGCGACCGCACTACACCCAGCAGACGGTTCGGGCGAAGAACTCGCCGCGTGGCAGCTGTCGCTCGCCGCCGCCGTGGACGCGGGCGATGACACCGCCGCGCGTACGTGGCTCGAGCGCATCCTCGGCGCGCTCGATCGGGTGCCGCCCCTCACCGTGGCCACGCAGCGATACGATGCGGCGCTGTTGTTGGCCCGATGGGGTGACCTCGATCGGGCGCGCGAACAGCTCGCGGCGGCGGGCACGGCGCCCGCGTTCGCTGCGGAGCACCTGCCACCGATGGCGCGTGCCGCCGTGGCCATCGGTGAAGGACGTCACGCCGACGCGCCACCGCTGCTCGCCGAAGCGCGTCGTCTGCTCGCGCGCAGCTTCGATCCGGGCGGACTCCGCATGTCGGAGGACATCCTCGACGCACTCGAACAGCAAGTGTCCACGTGATGCTCAGCGCGTCGGCTGCCGAGGCACACGCAGCATCTTCGTGCGCAGCGTACCACCACGTACCGACTCGCCCGCCAGGAACGCCGCGATGCGTTCGGTCACCGTCGCTGATGCCGTCCACAGGTCGTCATCGTGTCCGGCCTCATCGAGGATGAGGTGCTCGGCGTGGCGAAAGCCGCGACGGACCTCGTTCGCGTTGGCCACCGGTGTCCGCCCGTCCATGGTGCCACTGATGAATAACGCAGGCGTCGTGGAGACAAACGGCGCACGGAACGCATCACCCACATCCGGCACGCCGAGCGCCTCGGCGTGCAGATCCGCCCACGGAAAGTTGAGCGCGCGTCCAAGCACACTCTCCCGCTCCTGTGCGGCGACCAGCGCGCGACGCGCCGAGGATGCGCCCGATGCCACGTCCATCACGAGGGACATGGCCGCAACGCGCGTGATCTGCTGACGCACCTGCAACGCCAGCTGTCCGAAGAGCGTCGCATCGCCGCGGAGCAGCCCGTGCAGCATCACGGGGAGCAGCCCGCTCGTTTGCGTGCGCCCCAGCAGCCCGGCGACGGTGAGCTGCAGGTCGAACACACCGAGCCGAAGCGGCGCGGATGCTGGAAGGCCCGGCAACGACACCTCGATCGGCGCACTGTCGAGTCGCGTCAACGCGCGCGCGAGATCGCCGCGCAGATCCCGTGTGAACACGCCGGCTTCCCGATCACGCGCGGCCCAGCGGTGCAGTCGTTCGAGCAGGGCGTCACCCTCGCGTGGCGTCTTGAGCGTGTGATCCGGCCCTTCCGTGCCCATCAGCACCACACGTGCCACACGCGATGGGTGCGCCCGCATGACCGCGAGCGCCAGATGTGTGCCGTAGCTCATGCCCCACAGGCTCACCTGTTCGACGCCCAGTGCCTTGCGCAACGCGTTCACGTCGTGTGCACTCTCGATCGTGGTGAACGCGTCGAGGTCCACGTCGGCAGCGCGCCACGCGGCAATGCAGCGCGTCACCTCACGCTGCATCGCGCGCGACGCCATGTCGGCCGAGCGCACCTCATCGTTCGGCCACACCGGTGACTCGGCGCGTGGACAGGGCGGCGGTGCGTCGGAGCGTCCGGTACCTCGCTGGTCAAGCAGAATGACATCGGCACGCTGCCGCACCGCGTCAAAGACGGGCCAGCGGACGCCGAGCGCGGCGTCGATTCCCGAACCGCCCGGTCCACCCGCGAGGTAGATCACGGGCGGCATCGTGGGAGTCTGGCGCGCCTTGAGACGCACGAAGCGCAGCGTCATGGTTGCGCCGTCGGGTACGGCGTGCTGTCGCGGCACACGCAGCGAGCCGATTTCAGCGTCGATCGCGCCATGCGCGCGTGTGGTCAGCGTGAAGGGTTCGAACGTGATGCGCGCGGTGTCGGCCGGAGACTGTGCCGCCGCACGTGTTGCGAGCATCAGCAACACGGGAATGGCGACACGGCGCGTCCAACGCGCGGGGGTGAGGGGTACGTGTGGCATGTCTCGCGGGGTCAGGTGGGTGAGTACACCGGCAAGGTGAGCGAGCAGCGCGTCGCCTCGACGCGCCATGTGACGTCGCCGATCCTCGCCGGCGAGTGACACGCGCAGACGCCATCCCGCAGGAAGGGCGAACGCCACCGGACGGATGCGCACCGTGACCATGCCGCGCACGCTGTGCATCGCGCTGTCCTGGCGCACATGTTGCATCCCTTCGGTGAGCAGTCGTACGTTGCCGTTCGGACTGACCGACTCGACGTAGACATGCAGCGTGGCCTCAGTCACGTTCGCCGTCATGGCACACGTGAACGCACCCGCGCCGAACACGTGCAGCGTGTCATCAAGGGGCGCGAGGACATAGCTGCGCAGGCCGCGCGCCGACGCGCGATCCGTGATGTCCACCGGTCGCGCGAGTCCGGTGGTCCAGCGCGTGTTGCGACCGGTCGTCGCGATACCACGCGCCACGAATGTGTGCACCGTGTCGTGCGGTGCGGTCGTGGGCGGCGCGTGCAACGTCCACACACGCGGGAACGTGCGCGGCCACGACACGGCAGATCGCCACACATCGCTGCCCGCCTCGTACCAACGAACGCGCGTGATGGTGTCTGGTCGTTGCGGGACATCGCGCACGGTGCGGCGGAAGAACTGCACGACCGAATCGAGGTGCACGATCGAGGCATCGCGCGTGCGGCGAGGCAACGGGCTCGCGCTCGCATCGCCCTCGTGTGTCCATCCACCGATCACGGCCTGCTCGAGGGTGAGCGTCGAATCGGCCCGCAGTACCGCGTCGGCGGTGCCACCGTCCCACCAGCTCCCCCACAGCGCAAGGATGGTGGGTGAAGTGCGCAGCGCGCCGGCGTAGGCGGCGGGACCGATGGAGTCCACCGGTGGACCAT
>JALOPN010000336.1 GCA_025453875.1 Gemmatimonadaceae bacterium
CACGATGGAACCGCCCATTTTCGACACGCGCAGCACGGCGGACGTGCTCCTGTCGGTGGCGCGTGCCGACGGCGCGATCGCCTCGCGGTTCCCGCAGGCCGATTATCGCAGCTGGCTGATTGCGAACTTCCCGGGCGGCAGCTCGGCGTTCAGCAGCGCGCTCACGAAGGCGGTGTTCGACGGTTCGCCGGTTGCCTCGCGCGGCACGCGCTCGGCGGTTTCGCGCCCCGCGTCGGCGTCGCTCGGCGACGGTCAGATGTTCGTGGTGGTGTATCCGTCGGCCACGTTGGGTGACGGTGCCGGTGCGAACAAGCCGTGGCTGCAGGAACTGCCCGATCCCGTCACGAAGATTGCGTGGCAGTCGTGGGTGGAGATCCACCCGAAGACGGCGAAGGAGATGGGCGTCAAGGAAGGCGATCACCTCACGGTGAAGACGGCCGCTGGTGAGATCACGGCGCCGGCGTATCCGTACATGGGCGTGCGCCCGGACACGGTCGCCATCGCGCTCGGTCAGGGACACACCGGCTACGGTCGCTTCGCAAAGAACGTGGGTGTGAACGCCTACGGTCTGCTCGCCAACGGCTGGGACAGCGCCGGCAATCTGGCGCTCACCGCCAAGGGCAGCGTGACGCGGCTCAACGAGAGCAGCCCGCTGGTCACCACGGAAGGATCGGCGCGTCAGCACGGTCGCGGCATCGCGCAGGCGATCATGGCGGCGGCGCTCAATGGTCCGGACGAAGAGCACGGACATCACGACATCGCCGGCCTGGCCTCGCAGGAGTTCCTGCCCGGGCTCAAGTCGCCGGTCGCGGCCGATGCGCAGGGTGAAGTGGCCAACCCCCTGTCGAAGGACAAGGGGATGTACAATCCCGAGCATCCGACGAAGGCCGAGGCGCGCCGTTGGGCGATGACCATCGACCTCGCGCGTTGCACCGGCTGCTCGGCGTGCGTCACGGCGTGCTACAGCGAGAACAACATTCCCACCGTCGGCGCGCCGTATCAGGGTCGCGCGCTGAGCCCGGTGGAGTGGGATGAGCGCCCCGGCGCGAACATCCTCAAGGGCCGCGAGATGGCCTGGATCCGTCTCGAGCGCTACTACGAGGGCAACACCAACACGGCCAACGAGTTCTCGCCCGATTTCGAGGCGCGGTTCGTGCCGATGATGTGTCAGCACTGCGGCAACGCGCCCTGCGAGCCGGTGTGCCCGGTGTACGCGACGTATCACTCGCCGGACGGCCTGAACGTGCAGGTCTACAACCGTTGCGTGGGCACGCGCTACTGCTCGAACAACTGCCCGTACAAGGTCCGCTACTACAACTGGTTCGGGTACGGTGAGCCGGAGCGTCGTCAGTACGCCTGGCCGGAGCCGATGCACTGGTCGCTCAACCCGGACGTGACGGTGCGCGGCAAGGGCGTCATGGAGAAGTGCACGTTCTGCGTGCAGCGCATCCGCGAGGCCGAGAACCGTGCGCGTTCGGAGGAGCGGGATCTGCAGCCGGACGAGTTCACCACGGCGTGTGCGCAGGCGTGTCCGTCGCGCGCGATCGTGTTCGGTGACGCGGCCGACGAGAAGTGGAGCATCGCGAAGCTCGCGTACGACCGGCGTGCCTACCACGTGTTCGCGGAACTGAACACGTACACGGCCGTCGTCTATCTCAAGAAAGTCAATCACCCGGCGCCCGCGGCGCCGGCCACGGCCTGAGGAGGCGACACCCGGATGGGCACTATCGCACAGCCGGTCGACGGACTCCGGCGACCGAACATTGCATCGGCCGACGTGCAGCTTCCTGCCGTCACGAGCTATGAGCAGGTCGATCGCGAGATCATCTCGACGCTTGGCTTCACCAAGAAGTGGCTGATCGGCCTCGGCATCGCGGTGCTCGCGATGCTGGTGGGCGCGTCGGCCTGGATTTACCAGATCTATTGGGGTCTGGGTCAGGCAGGGTACGAACCGCCGGTGATGTGGGGTGTGTACATCATCACCTTCGTGTTCTGGGTGGGTATCGGACACGCCGGCACACTGATTTCGGCCATTCTGTATCTCTTCCGCGCCGGTTTCCGAACCTCGATCTACCGCGCCGCTGAAGCGATGACGGTGTTCGCGGTCATGACGGCCGGTCTCTTCCCGATCATTCACATCGGGCGTCCGTGGAAGTTCTTCTGGCTGATTCCGTATCCGAACTGGCGTCTGCTGTGGCCGAACTTCAAGTCCCCGCTCGTGTGGGACGTGTTCGCCATCTCGACGTACCTGACGATCTCCACGACGTTCCTCTACATCGGTCTCATCCCCGACTTCGCGGTGCTCCGCGATCGCGAGACCAATCCGATGCGTCGTCGGATCTACGGCATCCTCTCGATGGGCTGGCGCAACAGCGATCGTGAGTGGCGCCACTTCGCCAAGGCGTACCTGTTCCTCGCGGCCTTCTCGACGCCGCTCGTGCTCTCGGTGCACTCCGTCGTGTCGTTCGACTTCGCGATGGCGCTGACGCCGGGCTGGCACGCCTCGATCTTCCCGCCGTACTTCGTGGCCGGCGCCATCTTCTCCGGCTTCGCGATGGTGTGGACGATCGCGATCCCGATGCGC
>JALOPN010000337.1 GCA_025453875.1 Gemmatimonadaceae bacterium
GAGCGCATTCTGCTGCGCCGCCCGCTGCGCCACACGCGGGAAGTAGCGATGCCCGCGCCCTTCCTCCTCCCGCGAGACGTACTGCTTGGCCTCGAGGTTGCGCAGGATGGTGAGCACCGTGGTGTAGGCCAGCGGCGCGTCGAGGTGCTCCTTCACCTCGGCCACCGTGCCGGAGCCGTGGGCCCACAGCACGGCCATGACTTCGAGTTCGCGTTCGCCCAGCGACGTGACTTCAGGCCCCACACGCACCTCCGGCTCGGGTTGTACTATCTGGATAGTACAATGGGCCCGTGCCGGGCGCTTTGTCAACTATGGCGATAGTACCAACTCGGCAAGCCGTGCCCGATGGGCGTCGGTGAGCCCGTCGCGAGCTGCCAGCGTGCGGGCGGCCGCTTCGGCCCGCGCGCGATGCACGGCACTCCCCGACCACGCGGCGCGATCGAGCAGCAGATCGAGTTCGTCACGCCGCACGTTGAGTGCGCCCTCGCGGCCATCGAAGAACGTGGTGTAGTGGCCGAGTGCCTCGTCGGCGTGTCGCAGCGCGGCACGCGTATCGCCGCGACGCGCCGACAAGGTGGCGAGTCGCTGATGCATGATCCCCATGCCGCGCACGAGCTGCGCGTTGGCCGGGTCTTCGCGCAGCAGCCGCGTGCGCACCTGCAATGAACGGGCACACGCCGCATCGGCGGCGTCGAGCGCGCCGGTCTGCAGATGCACACCGCACAGCAGATACTCGGTGATGGCCACATCACGTCGCGCCTCCACACTCAGCGGTCGCTCAGCAGCCAACGCCGAACGCAACTGCAGCGACGCATCGTACGCTTGCGTCGCGAACGTGGTGTTCCCCTGCGCCAGCGCGATCGTGCCGAGCCGTTCGTTGAGCACGGCGCGAATGCGCTGCGTGTTGAAGCTCCGGTCACTCACCAGCGGCGGACGCGACAAGCGCGCGAGCGCGTCGTCGTAGGCGCGCCGTGCGCCTTCGCGATCGCCACGATTGACGAACACGGGACTGCCGAGCAGGTCGCCGAGCTTGAGCAGGCCAATGGCCGCCGAGAGCGCGGGCCCCGAGTCCGTGGGCGACGATTGCGCGAGCTCCGTGAAGATCTGCACCGCGTTCGCCTGCAGCGTGGCGGCCTCCTCCACGCGACCACTCGGTGCTGCGACATCGGCCCGCGCCTGATCGAGACTTGCCATGAGCCACCGCACGTTGCCATCGCGACTCGCACGGAGCGGCTCGGCGAGCTGCGCGGCGCGCGTGTACACGGAATCGGCACCCGGCAGATCGCCCAGATTCGCATTCGTGGGATTGCCGAGCACGTCGCCCGCCCGCTGATACGCCCGCACGAGTTCGCGTCGCACCATCGGATCGTCCACCGCGTCCTGCGCCACCCGATCGAGACTGCCGAGGGCCGCGCGCACCGCTTCCGCACGGGCCGCCGTGCCACCGGGCAGATCCCCCACGCTGCCACCCACGCCGTCGATGAGCGTCTGCACGAGCCGGCGCACTTCGGTGAGACTCGCTTCGGACCGCGCCCGTTCGCGATCGGCGCGGCGTGCCTGCCACGCGCTGCTACCCACACCCGCCACCGCGAGCATCACCGCGACGCTCGCCAGCGCGAGCGCCCGTTTGTTCCGTGCCGCGAACCGGCGCAGACGGTACCCGAACGTGGCCGGACGCGCGAGAATGGGACGACCGTCGAGCCACCGCGCGAGATCCTCGTCCAGACGCTCCACGGACGAGTAGCGCATGGCCGGTTCCGCATGCAGCGCCTTCGCGATGATCGTGTCCAGATCGTCGGTGAGTTGTGCGCGCAGTTGCGTCGCACCGGGCAACCCCGCCGCTCGTGCGGCGTGTTCGTTCACCACGGCGCTCGCGGTGGGGGGATCGCGCTGCGCGTCGTCGAGCAGCGATACCAGCGCGTCGTCCACACGGCGTGCGCGTTGACCGGTCACGAGCTCGAAGAGCACCAGCCCGAGCGCGTAGACATCGCTCGGTGTCCCCACCGGCTCGCCGCGCAACTGCTCGGGGCTCGCGTACGCAATCGTCACCGCGAGCCGTCCCGTTGCCGTGTCATCACCGGTGGCCCCATCGAGCACCTTCGCAATGCCGAAGTCGAGCAGCTTCACCTGCCCGTCGCCGGTCACGAGCATGTTGCGCGGCTTGAGATCGCGATGCACCACGAGGCGCTGATGCGCGTACGTCACCGCCGCGCATGCCTGCCGCAGCAGTCGCACGCGGGTCGAGACATCGGCCGCCCGCGCGGCACACCAGCGATCGATCGGCACACCGTCGACGCGCTCCATCGCAAACCACGGTGTGCCGAGGTCCGTGGTGCCACCATCGAGCAGTGCGGCGATGTTCGGATGTTCGAGCGTGGCCAGAATGCGGCGTTCACGCGCGAAGCGCTTCGCCATGTCCGCCCCGCGCGACGGATCGGAAATGAGCTTGATCGCGACGCGCTTGCGCATGTCGTCGGACACGCGCGTGGCGTCGTACACCACCGCCATGCCACCGCGCCCGATCTCGGCACCGAGTTCGTACGGTCCGATACGCGCACCCGGACCCGGAACAACCG
>JALOPN010000338.1 GCA_025453875.1 Gemmatimonadaceae bacterium
CACGCGCGTGATGTTCTGAGGCGCGCGCTGTGCGATGGTAACGCAAACGGGGGGCCGCCGAGTGGTGGCCCCCCGTTTTACGGAAGCGCGAAGTAGACGAGTTCCTTGAGGTACCGCACGCCGTAGCGGTCGGGTGCGTTCTTCGTGAGCGGACGCGCGCGATCGTCGCGCACCCCGAGCACGCGTTCGCCATCGAAGTCGAGCGGGAAGACACCTGGCGGCAGCGCGAAGGTGCCGCGTGTGCTGCCATCCTCTCGGAGCACCGTGAAGAACAGCTGGTCATCGCGGTCGAGGGTCAGCGCGAGATCGCGACGCGTGAAGAGCAGCGCACCATTCGGCGCGCCGCGCACGAGGCCGACCACCGGCAGCAACGCGGGCCGCGGGTAGGCTCGCGCCGTCTGCTCGAACACGTCACCGAAACGCGCCCGATAACCACGATAGACGCGTTCGAGCAGCTCATTCGGAACGTCGCGACGCCAGTCACGCAGAGAGATCGCATCGCGGCCGTGCTCGGCGTTGACCCACATGACGCCGGAGTCGGGGTGGGCGAAGACGAGGCGTTGCGGCGGCACGAGGGCCACGCGCGGTGCGGCGGAGAATGGTGATGGAGCCGGCTCCTCGTCCGGGTCCCGGAGTGGCTGTGGGCCAGTCCAGCGCCAGACCGGTTCCCCGAGCGAACGCAAGGCAGGATCGATCGCGTACACATCGAACTCCTGCTGCGGATAGTAACGCAGCGCACCACCGTCACTTCGATTGAAATCGATGCGCTGCACGACGATTGCCCACCGATCGCCAAAGCGATCAAAGTCGTGAAAGACCGCATCGCGCAGAGGCGCTGGATCGATCGCGACGATCGCACGGGCGGGGTCACCGATGGCTTGACCGGTGTGCCGATCAAACAGATGCAGCCGCATGAATCCGCGAGTGTAGTCCAGGGCGGCCAACGTGTCCCCGTGCACGGCGAGTTGCACGTTCCCGGCGAAGCGACCGAATCGCGCAATCGATTCATCGATGCGCGCCCCTGAGGTGCGCCATCGCAACCGCCCGTCTGCATCGAAGACGCGCACCTGCCGCGATCGCGCCTCGTACACGTGGAGCGCCCCGTCGGTCGCGACGCGCGCCTCGGTCAGCACCTCGAAGCGCAGTCCGGTCCGTTCCTCGGCAGCGCCAAGCCGAGCGACCGGCGCACCGAGTGCCACCGGCGCGGCGATCGGCGGTTGACCGCCTGCTGTCGTGCACGGCACGAGACAGAGCGCGAGTCGGCCGATCCACCGGGCACACGTCATCGCGCCACCAACCGATAGCGAAGGATCTCGAGGTACGGCTCTCCCGAGGCGCTGTCCTCGGCATACCGATACGCCAGCGATGTACCGGGAAACAGACCGAGCAATGGCAGCGGTCGTCCTGCCGCACCGCGGAAGGTCTCCGACGCAAGCAGCGAGCCGCTTCGCGTGTCGATCGCATCGATCACGACGTCAATCCCCTGTGAGCGCACCGCGCGACGATCGGCCGCCGACCGCATCGCCCGCCAACTCGCATTCGCGACGGAGGACACCACGAGGAGCACACCTGAGGAGTCGAGGTGCAGCTGGGCAATCGCCGGATGTCGTGTCTCGCGCGCGTCTGCGCCGGTCGAACGGGCGCGAAACCACGAGGGCCGACGCTCGATCGACTGCAGCAGTCGGCCATCCGGTCGCCACTGCTCGAGGAGATAGCCACGCGGATCACCGGGGCCGGCCGCCGCCCACGCCGACCCGTCGGGCGAAATCGCGATGGCGCGCGTGAGGACGTCGCTCACCTCGCTAACATCGCCACGCACGGGCCCGAACTCATGGAACGAGGCGGCACCGATGCGACCCACGCGAAAGTGCGTCGTTCCGGAGCGATCGCGCCACACGCTCGTCAGGAATCGACCATCCGGAAGAAAGCCGGAGCGGCGCCACTGGCCATCGATCGACTGCACCGTGTGATGTCGCACGAAGCGGTACAAGGAGTCGAACTCTGTCCAGCGAAAGTTGTTGTCGCGGACAAAGACGCTGTGATTCGGCCCGACGAAGAGGTCCATGTATCCCGGCGCCAGTTCCCCCGGTCCGGCGCCAGCACGTCCGAATCGCGCCAACACCGTCCCTTCCGCAGACCAGACCACGAGCTCGCCAGGCTCCGAGCTGGAGCGGGTGATCAGACGACCGCGCGTGTCGCGGACGACAACGAATGCGCTCGGATCGAGCAAAACCGCGCCGCTCGGATCGAAGACCCGCCGGCCCGTCGGTTCGATCACGAGTCGGCACGGTGGCGGAGACTCCCGCAGTCGGACGACCTCGGCCACCGCACGCGACCGAGGCGTTGGCCGAGCACAGGCAGCTGTCGGCCTGGCCTGGGCGGCGTCGGCAACAGCAGCGGCCAGGATGAGCATGCCTCCGCTGACGACGTACAGCAGCGACGGTCGCGGCATGAACCTTCCCCCTGCGTGCGTTTCCGAAGGTTTCGTTCTTGCCCGAAGGATGTCGCGAAACCTCAGCTACCGCAAAGCTGAGAATGGCCGTGCGCGCTCAGCGTATGGCCCGGGTCGAAAGAG
>JALOPN010000339.1 GCA_025453875.1 Gemmatimonadaceae bacterium
GACGACTCGTGGGACGGGAGGGAGGCCGGGTGCGTCTCGGTCGGTCTTCGGGCCAGCGAACGGGCCCGCAGGCCTGCGCAATTTGACGCGCGGTCCATTCGGCGGCATGGTACCACTCCCGCCTGCTGCCCGTCCCGACTCCGGACACGCGCCATGCCACCACTTCCTCTCGCGCCACGAATGCCCACCCAGCGTCACGCCGTCTGGTGGCGTCGCGCGGTCGTCTGCGCGCTGCTCCTGGTCACGGTGAGCGACGCCGACGCGCAGCGCCGGCGAGGGCGCGGTGGTTTCGGCGGGGCGATCGAGGCGAACGTGCCGTACGACGGCAAGTTCGCGTTCGTTCGGCTGCGCTATCCGGAGTACGAGGCGGCCGGTTGGGCGTTCGACTATCCGGCCATGGAGCGCAACTTCATGACCATCGTGCAGGATCTCACCACGATTCGTCCGCACGTGCGTGGCAGCAACGTGTTCGCGATGGATGACCGGGCGCTCGGACAGTATCCCATCGCCTACCTCTCCGAGCCGGGGTACTGGTATCCCACCGAGTCCGAGGCGCTCGGCCTGCGCAAGTGGCTGCAGAAGGGCGGCTTCCTCATCGTGGACGACTTCTACTTCAACCAGTGGATGCCCTTCGAGCGGGCGATGCGGCAGGTCCTGCCCGAAGGGCGTTTCGTTCGCCTTGGGGCCGATCACCCGATCTTCGATTCGTTCTTCACCATCCGGTCGCTCGATGGCATGCATCATCCCTCGACGCCGCAGGCCCGCGCCGAGTACTACGGCATCTTCGAGGGCAACGATCCGAGCAAGCGTCTGCTCGTGATCGTGAACTACAACAACGACATCGGCGACTACATGGAGTGGTCGGGCGAGGGATGGTATCCGGTCAACCTCTCGAACGACGCGTACAAGTTTGCCACGAACTACCTGATTTACGGTCTGACCCGCTGACCCAGGCGGCGCGCGATGACGCGCTCCGATCGGTCGCGGTTGGCGCGTCTCGCGGTTGGCGCGTGTCTCGCCATCGCGGTTCGTCCCCGCCGGCTGCTCCTCGTATCGCCGCAGCCTCTCCCCCCGACTGCCGGAGGTCCCGCCATGCCCAAGGTTCGCGACATTCTTGCCCGCAAGGGCCACGCGGTGGTGTCGGTGTCTCCGCACGACACGGTGCACGCCGCGGCCGCGCTCATGAACGAGAAGGCTGTGGGTGGCGTGCTGGTCGTGGATGGCGACAAGCAGTTGATTGGTGTGTTCACCGAGCGCGATATTCTCAGGCGCGTGGTCGTGGCCGGACGCGATCCGGAAACCACGCTCGTGGGGGAGGTGCACACGTCCAGCGTGGTGACGTGCCACCCCGAGACGTCGCTCGACGAATGCAGCGCGATCATGACAACGCGGCGCATCCGCCACCTGCCGGTGGCCGACGAGCAGACCGTCTACGGGGTGGTCACGATCGGCGATGTGATGGCGTTCCGCGTCTCGGAGCAGCAGTCCACGATCGAGTATCTCAACGGTTACATGTTCGGCACGCGGTGAGTCCGCGGGCCGAGGAGGCCTGCCCCCCTGTCCGACGTTCATTTCGCGGTTGACGCTCCCCTGATGCCGCCGCCGAGTGCGGCGGAGACCACCCCCTTTGTCGCGGCGGGTGGCGACGCAACGGCGCGCGAGCGCTTGCCGGTGGTGGTGGTGCCCGATCACGACGACATCGCGCGTCTCGTGGCGGCGCGCATCGCCGCGCTCGTTCGGGCGCGTGCCGCGGAAGGACGAGGCTGTGTGCTGGGACTCGCGACCGGGTCGACGCCGATCGGCGTGTACCGCGAGCTCATCCGCATGCATCGCGACGAGGGACTGTCGTTCGCGCACGTGACGACGTTCAATCTCGACGAGTACTACCCGATGGCGCCGGACAACGTGCACTCGTACCATCGGTACATGTGGGAGAACTTCTTCTCGCACATCGACATTCCGAAGGCGCAGGTGCACATCCCGCGGGGCGACCTGCCGCGCGAGCAGGTGGAAGCGCACGTCGAGGCGTACGAAGCGGAGATCGCCCGCGTCGGTGGAATCGACTTCCAGCTGCTTGGCATCGGCAAGACGGGGCACATCGGCTTCAATGAGCCGGGCTCGGGTGCCGAGAGCCGCACGCGACTTGTCGCGCTCGACATGGTGACGCGTCGTGATGCCGCCGCCGATTTCTTCGGCGAAGAGAATGTGCCGCGCGAAGCGATCACGATGGGTGTCGCGACCATCCTGGGTGCGCGTGAGGTCGCGATTCTCGCCACCGGCGAACACAAGGCGGCGATCGTGCGGCGTGCCGTGGAGGGGGAGATCGCCACCGACGTGGCGGCGACCTTCCTGCAGCGCCACGGGGGCACCACGTTCTACGTGGACGCCGCTGCCGCCGCCGATCTCACGCGCATCGCCACGCCATGGCTGGTGGACGAAGTGCGCTGGAGCGAGGCGCTCGTACTACGCGCCGTGGTGTGGCTCTCGCTCAAGACCGGCAAGGCCGTGCTCAAGCTCACCGAGCGTGACTACGCCGAACATCATCTGTCGGCGCTGCTCGCGCGC
>JALOPN010000340.1 GCA_025453875.1 Gemmatimonadaceae bacterium
CGCGACCGCCAGCGCGGCGTTCACCGGTTTGTCGCCATCATTGCGGAGCACGAAGGTATCGTCGCACAGGTAGCCGAAGGTGAGGCGCGAAATGTCCGATACCGCCGTGCGGGTGAGATCGGCGATCTGCGCGTGCACGGGCGTCGCCGCCAGCAGGCCGAAGGCCAGCGGCACCATCAACGAGGTGGCTTTCACGGGAGTCTCCTGCTGCGACGCAGCGGGACGCGGAATGGCACGAGGGCCGGTGCGCGCCGCGCCAGTGCAGCGCGCGCTCACCGATGAGACACCCACGCGTTTGCGCGACCCTACGCCACCTACCGACGCACGATCGCGAAGTAGGCCGAACTCCGTGCGCCAGGCATGAGCGCCCCCCCCCTCGCCTGCACCTCGGCGCGGTACAGACCGGCCCCGATGGGACGTCCTTCACCGGTACGCAAATCCCACGTCACCGATCCGCCAGTACCGGTGGGCACCGCCAGCAGCAGTGTGCCATCGGGAGCCGACACAAGCACGAACCCATTGGGCGGGGTGTTCGTGAACTGCACTGCGGTTGGTGATGCCACTCGGACACCGAGCGAGCCCGGCGTCGCGCGAGCCGCGCGCACCAGCGTGGCCGGCGAGAGCAGTGGCTGTACGTTGCTGACCCGCGACCCCTTGGCCTGCACGTCCAGCAGCGCATCGAGGGCACCGGCCAGCGCCGGATCGAGTCGCACCGCCTCGGTGAGCGCCTGCCCCGCCTCGCCAATCTGCTGCTGCGCCAGCAGCGCAAGGCCAAGGGTGAAGTGCGCCGTGGCCAGACTCGGCTGCTCGCGGAGCGCGGCGCGGTACTCACGGATGGCCGCATCGAGTTGGCCATCCTGCTGCAACACGTCGGCGTATTCGGCGCGCACCCACGCCAGTGCCGGCTGCACGGCCAGTGCGCGCACGTAGAGCGCGAGGGCATCATCGGTCTTGCCGAGGCGATGCGTGACCTGCGCCAACGCGCGGAGGATATCCGGGTTGCGTGGGTCGAGAGCGGCAGCACGGGTAAAGGCGTCGCGCGCCTCCGTGCTGCGGCCACGCTGGTTGTGCGCCACGCCGAGCAGGAAGTAGGCCTGCGGCGTATCGGCACCGCGGGTGAGGAGCGGCGCCAGCTCCGTCGCCGCCTGGTCGAATACACGTCCGTCGTTGGCCAGCGCGGCGAACACCACCTTGCCCATGGCGCCGTGGCGGGCCGCCTCCGGTCCATCGCGGTCGCGCGTGAAGTATGGCTCGATCGGCAGCATCGGCGGCGTGGTGCGCGGCGTGTCGCGCCCGGGCACGCGAATCCAGTGATCGCTGAAGGTGCCGTGCGGTACGGTGCGTTCCTTCACCACGGGCATGTGGCACGAGACGCAATCGCTGGCCGGCGTGTGCGTCGCGCGGGACGCGGCCGGCACCCGGGTGGCGAGGCTGCTCCCGCTGTGACAGGACAGACACGGCTGGTTGCGCGTGGCCTTGGTGGGCGGCGGCTCGTGCGGGTTGTGGCAGCTGGCGCACTCCAGTGGCGTGGAGGAGTCCTTGCTGGCCACGAAGCAGGCGCTCTGCCGCAGCCGGTCGGCATGCGATACGAGGTCGATGTCGCCACCGTTCTTGAAGAACGCATACTGCGCCGCCAGCTGCCCGGCGGGGGTGAAGTCGAAGGCCTTCCGCCGCTCACGCAGCACCGCCACCGAGGTGTGCACGTGGCACTGCTCGCACACGTCGAGCCGCCGGTCGAGCGGCAGGCGCGCGGGATTCACAATGGTCGAATCGAACGTGCCGCCAGGCACGCGCGCCCCCGTATCGCGCACGGCCGCTGCAAGGCCCGCTGCAAGGCCCGCTGCCGCCGACGCCTGCCGCGTCTGCACATGCAGCGCCCCCGGGCCGTGACACCGCTCGCAGCCGATGCCGGGGCGCAGCACCGGATACTTGCCCTCGAGATGCGGCGCCGCCTGCGGATAGCTGGAGTGACAGGCAATGCAACGATCCGGCAGGGTACGCGAGAAACGCGCGTTGTTGACCTCATAGCCGGGGCTGAAGTCCCAGCCGTGGTCGGCGTACCAGGTGAGCGGCAGCTGAAAGAGCCGGCCATTCTCCTCGGTGAAGTACGTCCGTGCCAGTCGGCCACTCCCCATCACGTAGTCGATGCGCCGGCGCAGTTCATGTACCGGCGTCGCCGCGTCACCCGGCCGCGTCTCCACCTGGTAGAGCGCGCCCCCGCTGTCCACCACCCGATAGGCATAGCCGGTAGGCACGTTGAGCAACGCGCGCACCAGGGTGCTCTCCACGCGCACCGCCGGCGTCCACGGATGGAAACTCCGCGCCATGCTGTGGCGGGCGTACGCTTCCGCCGAGGCGGCGTGGCAGCCGACACAGGTCGAGTCCCCCACGTAGGCCACCGTCGTCGCCACGTTGGCGAACCGCGATTCCACCGAGTCTGGGACCAAAGTCCTATCAGACGGTGGCCGCGAATCAGTCGCGGTACACGCCGCCATGGTCACACCGAGAAACCAACCATGAAGCAGAGTCCGGCGAGCCATACACAAGCCTGAATGAAGTGG
>JALOPN010000341.1 GCA_025453875.1 Gemmatimonadaceae bacterium
CGTTCCGATGGATTGCGCGCGAAAGCGCACGAGCACACTGCCGATGAAGCGCGCGGATCGTTCGGGGAGTTGACCACGAACGAGCGCCGGCAGGAACCGCACATCGAGTGCGTGCGCGAGCAGCGCGAGTCCCCAGACGATGAGCAGGGCGCCCGCGACCCATCCGGCGACGCGCTGGACGCCGGCGAGTTCCCCCGCGCGATCGAGGCCGGCACCGAGCGCGCCGGCCAGCGCACCGAGCGTGGTGTACGCGGCCAGGCGCCCCCCGTGATAGGCGACGTGGCCGGTGAGCAGTGGCCGCGCCGAGGCGGTGTGTCCCTGCGCGGCGTCGCCGCCGTAGAGGCAGGCGAAGCCGCCACACATGCCGGCGCAGTGCAGGCTGCCGAGCAGACTCGCGCTCACGACCCCCAGCGCCAGCGTCGGCGAGGCGGCGATGTCCATGTCAGGGCCCGTCGCGCGGTTCGGGAGTCACGGGAACACTCGCGTCGGCGAGTGCGGTTTCGAGTCGCACGGTGCGCAGGAACCGCTGGTCACCGCGCGTGGCATCGAGTCGCAGCTCCCAGACACCGGCTCGCGGCATCTGGACCGTGGCGACGTACCCGCCGTTCCGTGCGGTGAACTGCACGGTCTGCATCTGTGACGCGCGTGCGACGTGCAGGAGTTCGCCGGCAATCGTGGCCCCGTCGATCGGCGCACCCTGTGCGTCCACGAGCGTCAGCGACAGCTCACTGTTCGTGCCGCCAACCTGCACCGTAGGCGTGACCTGCCAACCGAGCGCGTCGCTGCGCGCGCGGCGAGCGCTGGTCGAATCCCATTCGACCGCCTTGCGATAGTAGTCGGGTTCGACGGCAAACGATGGATCGTCCTTCGTGATGAGAATGACACCAACGTTGCTCGCCACCGTGGCGAAGAGAATGGTGGCAATGCCGATCGGCCAACCGAGTCCTTTCTTCATGGGGTCCCTCCCGGCGTCGTCGCCGGTGCCGTGCCCACGGGGCCTTGCAGGCGCCACGGCACGGAGGTGGTGAAGCGATCGCCATCCGTCACGGTGACCGTGACTTCGCGCGCGCCCTCGGTGAAGGCAGCGCGTGGCAACAGCACGAACACACTGGTCTCGCGCATTTCACCGGCGCTGACACGCAGCGGATTTTCGGGGGCGACGACGCGTCCATCGGTCACGCCCTCGATGCGGATCTGGTAGCGCGCGTCGTCGCTGCCGCGATTGGCGACCTTGATGCGCACCTGATTGGCGACCGAGCCATCGGCTTCCTCGCGGAACGGTGCGCCCAGACCACGCAGCACCGTGACGTCGGCCGTCTCCTTGGTGAAGAGCAGCGTGAGCATGGTGCCGAGTGCGATCGTGAACGCGATCGGATAGAGCACGGTGCGCGTGCGGATGAGCCGCTTCGGCTTGCCGGCGAGCGCTTCCTGCGAGGAGTAGCGGATGAGCCCACGCGGCTTCTCGATCTTGTCCATGATCGCATCGCAGGCGTCGATGCACTGCGTGCAGTGCACACACTCCATCTGCAGGCCGTTGCGAATGTCGATACCGGTGGGGCACGTCTGCACGCACGCCTTGCAGTCGATGCAGTCGCCGGTCGTGGTGCCGGCCTTGCCGCGCGGTTCCCCGCGCCTGGCATCGTACGCGACGATGATCGACGCCTTGTCGAGCAGCACCGACTGCCAGCGACCGTACGGGCACGCGATGAGGCAGGTCTGCTCGCGGAAGTACGTGAAATTGTACCAGACGGCGATCGTGGTGAGCGCCATGATGAAGAAGCCGGTGGGGTGCTCCCACGGCGAGCGCGTCATCCACACCGAGAGCTGGTCGACGCCCACGAAGTACGCGAGAAACGTGTGCGCGAGCACGAGCGAAATCACGAGATAGACCGCGTACTTCGCGACGCGGCGCGGCGTGAACCACTTGCGCTCGCGATCGAGGGCGCGCGATCCCGCGTAGCCGCCCTCGAAGAATCGTTCGATGGGTCGAAACAGAAACTCGAGATACACCGTCTGCGGGCACGCCCACCCGCACCAGGCGCGTCCGAAGAGGGCGGTGAGCAGGAAGATGCCGATGATGGTGCTGAACAGAAACAGCATGAACAGCAGCGTATCCGTGGGCAGGAACGTCCACCCGAGGAGGTGGAACTCCCGCTTGGGAAAGCTCATCAGGAATGCCGGATGCCCGTTGATGGGGATGTGCGGCAGCGCGATGAACAGCACCATCAGGGCGTACGCCACCACCTGCCGCCGGCGCCACCAGCGTCCCGGGGAGGGACGCGGGCGGATCCAGTTACGGGTGCCGTCCTCGTTCAGCGTCGGCAGGACGCGTCCGGAGGCAATCGGAGGAGCGGTCACGGCGTGTACGGTTCACCTTCGGGCGCCTTGGGATTCGTGGGCGTGGTACCGGCGAGGGAGACCACGTAGGCCGCGACGTGCGTGAGCTGCTCGGCGCTGAGCATCTTCTCCCAGGCGGGCATGCCCTTGGCGAGGACGCCGTTGATGATGGTGCCGTAGATCTGATCGGGCGCACCGCCGTGCAGCCACATGTTGTCGGTGAG
>JALOPN010000342.1 GCA_025453875.1 Gemmatimonadaceae bacterium
AGTGCGGTGTTGGCGATTGCTGCGGCCAAACTCGGGGCCGCGCGGGTGTTTGCCATCGAGCTCGATTCGGAGGCGATTCCGAACGCCGAAGAGAACGTCGCGCGCAACCACGTCGCGGACTGTGTGCACGTCTTCGAGGGTGATGCGGCCGCGCTGCTGCCGCTCGTGGCGCCGGTGCGTGTTGTGCTCGCGAACATCATCTCGAGTGTGCTCGAAGGGTTGTTGCCGTTGATTGCGGAGTCGCTCACCGCTGACGGTGAGGTGATTCTGAGCGGCATTCTGCGCGACGAGCGTGCGCACATGCTCGCCGTGCTCGAGGCCGGTGGCTGGCGCGTCACCGCCGAAGATGAGGAGGACATCTGGTGGAGCGTGGCGATCACGCGCCGGTGACCGACGGCGAAAGCACTCCGGGGTCCGACACGTTCGTGTCGGACGCCGCACACGCCGTCTTCGTCTGCGACGAGACGCCCGTGTCCGGTGCGACGGTCACGCTGGGCGACGATGCCGCGCACCACATGCGAGTGCGCCGACTCGACGTCGGAACCGTGGTGGGGCTGCGAGACGGGCAGGGCACCGTCGCGGTCGGCACACTCGTGCGGCTCGCCAAATCGGCCGCGCACGTCGAGGTGACCAGCAGCGCGCGGGTCGCCGCACCGTCGCCCGTGCATCTGCTGGTGCCGGTCGCCGATCGGGATCGCATGCTGTGGCTCGCCGAGAAGGCGGCCGAACTCGGCGCCACGAGCTGGCGCCCCGTGCTCTGGAAGCGGTCGCGCAGCGTGTCGCCGCGTGGCGAAGGGGTGACCTTCACCGGGAAGGTGCAGGCCCGCTTTCGCGCGGCGCTGGCGCAATCGCACGGCGCGTGGCTGCCGCAGCTTTTTCCGGAGGCCACCCCCGAGCGGGCCGTCCAGGCCGCGCCCGAGGGGACGCGGCTCATGCTCGACGCGTCTGGCGCGCCGTTGGCTGGCGCGACCGCACCGGTGGTGACCGGGCCGGTCACGATCGCCGTCGGGCCCGAGGGGGGCTTCGAGCCCGACGAGCAGGCCGCGCTGGTGGCGGCGGGCTTCGTGCCGGTCTCCCTCGGCGGGACGATCCTGCGGTTCGAGACCGCCGCCGTCGTCGCGCTCGGCGTGATGCGCGCGTCCGGCCGGTAGGCTAGACTCCGGCGGGTGGCCGAGGGCGGTCGCCCGCGTCCCTCTCGAGCGAGCGTCGTGCATGTCCGCCTGCCTCTTCTGTCGCATCGTTGCCGGTGAGATTCCGGCCCAGCTGGTCGCCGAGACGCCGGAGGCGATCGCCTTCCGTGACATTGCGCCCAAGGCACCCGTCCACATCCTCGTGATTCCGCGCCGTCACGTGGACTCGCTGACCGTAGCGGACGATGCCGCCGAGCTGGGCGCGGTCGCGCAACTGGCCGCGCGGGTGGCGGTGCAGGAGGGGATCGCCACCTCCGGCTACCGAGTCGTGACGAACGTGGGCGAGGACGGCGGCCAGTCGGTGGGGCACCTGCATTTCCACGTGCTGGGCGGTCGCGCGCTGGGGTGGCCGCCGGGGTGAGCTGGCCGCCGTGGCCCGTCAGGCCCGCGCTGGGTGGGACGGCTTGACCCCTTGCTCCGGGCGTGGTAAGCTACATGGCTGTCAGTACTCCACTTACGCCTGCTCGTGCGCCTTGGCGGCACGCGTTGGCACTACGCGACGCAGTGCGTCGCTCCACGGCCCCACGGGAGAGTTCGGTTTGTCGGAGATCATCATCCACGAGGACGAGAACTTCGAGCGCGCGCTCAAGCGCTTCAAGAAGAAGGTCGAGAAGGCCGGTATCCTCTCGGACCTGCGCAAGCATCGGCACTACGAGAAGCCGAGCGAGCGCCGCAAGCGCAAGCTCAACGCCGCGATCCGCAAGAATCGTCGGACGCGCGTCTGAGGACGCGCGCCCGTGGCTGACGTCGCGCCGCTGTACGCTCGCATCCAGAACGACCTCACCGCGGCTCGCCGCGCGCAGGACAAGGATGCGCTGCTCGTGCTCGGCACGTTGCTCGCGGAGATTCGCAATCGCGAGCTCGACAGCACCGCGCCGCTCACCGACGCCGACATCGTCGACGTCGTGCGCAAGGGGATCAAGCGCCGGCGCGAATCGCAGGAGATGTATCACTCCGGCGGGCGTGCCGAACTCGCCGCCCGCGAAGCCGACGAGGCCACGCGGCTGGAGACGTACCTGCCGCCGGCCGTCAGCGACGACGAAGTCCGCGCCGCCGTGCGCGCGGCCATCGCGGCCGGCGCCTCGCAGTTGGGCGCCGTCATGGGCAAGGTCCTGCCGCAGTTCAAGGGCCGCGCCGACGGAAGTGTCATCAGCGCCATCGCGAAGTCCGAGTTGGCACAGCAGTAATCGCCGCGCGGTGCGGCGCGAGGCCCCATGAACGTCCACGCCCTCGGCATTCTCGAACTCGCGCGCGTCCTCACGCACGTGAGTCAACGTGCGCACTCTGCGCCGGGCGCTGCTGCCGTGCGCGCGCTGCGACCGCAGACCGATCGCACCTGGATCGACGCCGAGCACCGACGCCGCGCTCGCGCGCCTGCGCGTTGCCGGCGCGACGTGGACCGCCGAGGAGCTGCGACACGGCGGCACATTCCTGCGATCGTCGCGACGTACGCGCGAAGCGCTGCGCGATCCGCGCCGCCC
>JALOPN010000343.1 GCA_025453875.1 Gemmatimonadaceae bacterium
GATCGCTGGGTACCGCTCGCGCCCGGCGAGTTCCTGCTCGGATACCGCGATGAGGCGGGAGAGGTCGCGCCGACGCCGCTGCCGCGTCGACTGTTTCGCAACGGCACCTTCATGGTGTTTCGCAAGCTGGAGCAGCGGGTCGCTGCCTTTCGCGAGTTCGTCGAGCGTGAAGGCGCGGCCTATCCGGGTGGCCCGGACCTGTTTCGCGCGAAGCTGGTGGGCCGCTGGCCCGATGGCACGCCGCTCATGCTGTCGCCGCACGAACCCGATCCGGCCATCGTCAGCGATCCGTCGCGCAATCTCGACTTTCGCTACGGCGATGATCCGCTCGGCAAACGCTGCCCCATTGGTGCGCACATCCGCCGAGCGAATCCGCGCGATGCGATCGGATTCAACGGGCGGCTCAGCGATCGGCACCGCATCATCCGGCGTGGTGTCATGTACGGCTCGTGGCTCCCACCGGACGCCGATGTCACGGCCGACACCAACGAGCGCGGTATTCTGTTCATCGCGTTCAATGCCAATCTCGAGCGGCAGTTCGAGTTCGTGCAGCAGCAGTGGATGAACTTCGGCAACGACTTCCTGCTCGGCAACGATACCGATCCGCTCATCGGGACGCGCCCGCCCGGCAACAAGATGGTCGTGCAGGGCGATGTCACCGGTCCGCCGCCGTGGATCGTTGCGGATCTGCCCACGTTCGTCGTCACGCGTGGTGGCGACTACTTCTTCACACCGAGTCTGTCCGGTTGCCGGCTGCTCGCCAATGCGGAGGCGGATCTGGATCCGACGGCCATCCCCGATCCCGAACCGGCCTCGCCGCCGGCGCACAAGCCGTCGCGACTCGAAGCGCTTGGTGAGGCGATGCGCGATCTGCTGCTGGCACTTCCTGGTGGTGATGCGATCGATCATGCGCTGCAGCATCTCGGGGACGATCTCGAATCGTTCGGCGAGAAGGCGAAGGCCTGGGCGCTGCATCAGAATCCGGAGCCGGTCTTCGCCGTCTTGCGCCGAGTGAAGCCGGTGCTGGTGCTCGAGTCGATGGTGGTGATCACGAAGTGCGATGACGCGCAGCAGGTGCTGTCGTATCCCACCCTCTTCAGCGTGCCGTACGCCGCCAAGTTCGCCGAGCTGTGCGACGGTGGTGGATTCATGCTCGGCTGGGACGACACGCCCGAGTACACGCGCGATCTGTCATCGATGCGGCTCGTGATCCGCCGCGAGGATCTGCCCACGCGGATCGCGCCGCTCGTGAGTCGCATCGCGGCGGAGCGAGTGGCCGCCTCCACCGGTCGGCTGGATGTCGTGGCCGATCTCGGCTCGGTCGTGCCTACGGAGTTCGTGCGCGATTACATGATGCCGCTGGTGGGCGAGGACGCAACGCTCGCGTCGCAGACGGCGGCGATCTCGGCGTATCTGTTCCTGCCCGTCGGTGACTTTCGCGATGCGGCGCTCGGCGGGGCGGAGTCGATGCGTGGGGCGATGGCGGCGACCATCGCGGCGCGGAAGCAGGCGCGCGGCCAGATCGACGACGTGCTCGAGCGCTGCCTGGTGCTGCAGGACGCCGGGGTGGGTGGACTCGATGACGCGGGTATCCTCAACAACCTGTTCGGCATGGTGGTGGGGGCCATTCCCACGACCAGCGCTGCCGTGGCCCGCGCCATCGATGAGCTGCTGCGCCGCCCGGAGGAGCTGGCGGCCGCGCAGGCCGCCGCGCGAGACGGGGATATCGAGCTCGTCACGCGCTATGTGTTCGAGGCGTTGCGCTTCAATCCCATCGGCCCGGGTGTGTTCCGGATCGCGCAGCAGGACTTCATCGTGGCGGGGGGCACCTCACGCGAGACGATGATTCCGGCGGGTCGGCAGGTGATGGTGGCGTTGCAGTCGGCGTCGTTCGATGCCGATCGGGTGCCATCCCCGAGTACCTTCAGTATTCACCGTCCGCTGCCGGAGTACCTCCACTTCGGCTTCGGCCTGCACACCTGTTTCGGGCGATACATCAATGCGGTGCAGATTCCGCGCATCGTGGCCGAAGTGCTCAAGCAGCCCAATCTGCGCCGCGCCGCCGGCGCGGAGGGCACGCTGCAGGTCGATGGTCCGTTCCCCACGCGGCTCGTCGTGGAGTTCGACCGCCAGGGCTAGCACGTGATCGGTGTCGATGTGCTGCCGCAGCTGACCAGCGATCGCTACCGCCTCGTCCGTGAACTCGGGCGCGGCGGCATGGGCGTGGTCTACGAAGCGGTGGAGCGCGACACCGGAGCGCACGTGGCGCTCAAGCTGTTGCCGCGCGCGCATCCGGAAGCGTTGCTCGCGTTCAAGCGAGAGTTTCGCACCCTCACGACGGTCACGCATCCGCACCTCGTCACGCCGTACGAACTGATCGCGGACGGTGAGCAGTGGTACTTCACCATGGCACTCGTGCCGGGGGTGGACCTGCTCACGTGGCTGCGGCGCGGCGTTGATCCGGCGACGACGGGTGCGACGTTCACCGAGCGCGTGGACGAAGCGCGCCTGCGTTCGGCGCTGCGGCAGATTGCCGACGGCGTGGGG
>JALOPN010000344.1 GCA_025453875.1 Gemmatimonadaceae bacterium
CCGCATTCTGGACTTCGGTCTGGCCGTTCGTCTCGGCGATGATGGGTTGGCCAGTCGCGATGGTCGCATCGGATTCGCCGGGACGCTGCCGTATGCTGCTCCCGAGTTGCTGCGTGGTGGGCTGCCCGACGTGCGTACCGATCTCTGGGCGCTCGGTGTTGTGCTCCACGAAATGCTCACGGGGCGGCGACCGTTCGTCGGCGACACCGAATCGGCGCTTGTGCAGCAGATCCTGCACGGATCGCTACCGCCCGTGGAACGAGCCGATGGGGTGCCCATTCCTGCGCCGCTGGCAAGCCTGGTGCACGCGCTCCTTGCACCGGATCCGGCATCGCGTCCCGCCAGTGCGGACGACGTCCTGTCGTCTCTGCGTGCGCTGACGGCCGAGTCCACCATGTCTCGATCGGCGCCCGCACCTGCGCGCCCGAGGCCTGCCCGCAGACGTGTGCTCGTCGGTGCGGCCGTGGTGCTGGCGTGCCTGATCGCACTGCGGCTGTGGTGGCCACGTGCGGCGACCACGGTGGAGGCACCGGCCATGCTGCCGACTCTCGCCGTCCTGCCGTTCACGGTGCGTGGCGACGACGCGCTCACATACCTGCGCGAAGGCATGGTGGATCTGCTCACGCCCGCGTTCGATGCGACGGGAGTGGTGCGTGGTATCGACCCCAACGCGGTCTTGGGCGCTGGGCCGGTAACCGACGGTGCCATTCTCGACTCGGCGGCTGCACAGCGGATCGCGCGCCTTGTGGGCGCGACGCGATATGTCGTGGGCAGCGTGGTGCAAGCCGGTGACCGCATTCTCCTGCGGGCGACGCTTTACAAGGCGGACGGTGGCGAGACCGCGCGCGCGCAGGTGGACGTTGCGTCGCGTGACGACATTCTGCGTGGTGGCGAATCACTCGTCCGGCAGCTGGCCGCTGCGGAGTTGCAGGCGCCAGGGGACACGGTTGGCGCCATCGCGGCGACGTCGACGTCATCCACCGACGCGCTGCGCGCCTTTCTCGAGGGCGAACGCGCGCTCCGCGATGCACGCCCTGCGGCGGCCGTCGCGCATTTCACCACCGCCGTGCGTGCCGATTCACTCTTTGCGCTTGCCTGGTATCGACTGGCACGTGCGGCTCGGTGGAGCGAAGTGGACGCGCTGAGCCAGCAGGCGGCAGCGCGCGCCAGTGCACTCGAAGCCTCGCTCCCGCTTCGTCTGCAGCATGTGGTACGGAGCTATCGCGCATTGCGGTTCGGTTCGCCGATTGACGCCGAACGTGGATTTCGGCAGATCGTGCGCGACTATCCCTCCGATGTGGACGCGTGGATGCTGCTCGGCGAGACGCTGTTCGAGAACTACGCGCTTCACGGCCGCGATCCACGCGAGGCCATTGACGCCTTCCAGCGGGTGATGGCGCTCGATCCGCGGCATCGCGAAATCACCGTGTACTTGATGGAACTGGCCGCACGTGCGGAGCAGCACCCGCAGCTCGACACGCTGTTCTCCATGTACTTCAGCCCCAACAGTGCGGGCGAGCAGCCGGGCATCCGCGAGACATTCCTGGCCCTGCACGCGCGTCGTGTACGCGGGGCCTCGCACGTGATCTCCGATCCGCAGAGCGCGCAGATCGCGTTGCGTCGCATCGGAACTCATGCTTCTGATCGGGCAGCGGCATACGATCTCGTCCGCGTGCTGACCACACCGACCGCGCCATCGGGATTGCGCCTCGATGGCTGGCTGGCCGAGGCGTCGTTGCACGCCGCGTCCGGCCGTCCCGTCGACGCTGAGCGCGCGTGGCGCGAAGCGCAGGCACTCGATGGGGCCACCACCGTCTTGCATCGCGCCATGACGATGAGTGCGCCGTCGAGTCCGTTCGCGAGCGATTCGCTTCGCGCGGTGCGCCGTCAACTCGAGAGCATGGCGCTGGTGGATGCAACCGGCACGTTGTCTGCACGCGAAGTCACGTCGCTTCGATGGTATCTGTCCGGTCTGTTGAGCGCTCGCCTGTCCGATAGTGTCGGCGTCACGCAGGCGCGCGCGCGTCTGCTCACCAACGCGCCGGATGATCGCCTGGCACGGCCGGCGCGCGAGGCGCTCGAAGCACAGCTCCGTGTGCAGCGAGGGGACCTCGACGGGGCGCTCCGCGCACTGGAGGCCAGCGATATCGCGTTGCCCGCTCCGCTACGTCGCCGTGTCCCGGCACTCGCACAGTACGCAGAACGTCGGATGCGCGTCGACGTGTTCGAGGCGCTTGGGCGGCGCGCCGACGCGCGTCGATGGGCGGATGGACTGCGTGCGGAGCCGGGCGTGTGGGGACTCCCGTACCTCGTGAACGCTCTGTAGGCGTCGGTCCTCGAGACGTCGTGACCCCGTGCACACCCCAGTACGGCCACCAGGTTCCGCACGCCGTGCGCACGATCTTCCGACGCGGCGCATAGAGAGGATCAATGGCGCCCCCGCTGCCGTTCCCGCGCTGGCTCCCTAGCGTTCGTGGTGCGGGCAGCGGGATGTCCCGACGATCGCCCGCCACG
>JALOPN010000345.1 GCA_025453875.1 Gemmatimonadaceae bacterium
ACCGACGCTGTGCCAACATTGGCGCGCGCGCGACCAGCGCTCGCCAGGCGAGCATGTAGCTGAAGACCAGCGGTGCCGCCGCGAGTCCGACGGCGAGCACCCACAGGAGCGCCACGCCAAGGCGCCGACCGAACGCGATCGGTGCCCCCTCACCGACCTCCGCCGGGATCGACGACAGGATGAGTGTGGTGCCGGCGAGCACGAAGTACGCGAGCCCTGATAGGAACCAGTACGCGATGGACAGAGGACGCTGTGGACCGACGTTCGATTCAGCCGCACCAGTGGTTGATCGCAACATGGCGAGCGTCTCCTCTCGGTAACTGCAGGGATTGGGACTCACGGCAGGGAGTCGGCTGCACGGCGCATCACTGTGATTGCCCGTGAGTGGGTCTCTTCCGTAGGTGTACCTGCGACGTGAGCGAAACGGAGAACTCACGTCGTACGGAGCGATCGCTGCGACTGACTTTCAAGTAGGTGGTCGCCGCAATGACAGCGGCGCGCTCGTTCTCCTCCATATCGCGGGCGCAAAACGGATCGAATGGGTGGCACTCCCGGGCTTCGCAGCGATACCCGTCGTCCTGCGAACCTCGCGGCCTGTTCTCGCCTGAGAAGCGCCCCAGAGGCGATGGCAGGCGTAAAAAAGCGTGCCTGCCACGGCCCCCCGAAACGGATGCGACCACGCTACGACCCTTGCGGCACGGCGGTTCTTCACGGAGACACCGGGTCTTCGAGCCAGATCTGGTCGATGCGATAGTCCACGAGACGAAGGAATCCGAGTCGGTTGCGTCGAAACACATAGACGTCGCGATGTGCACCCGTTTCGTTGCGTGGCCCGCCCTCCACGACCAGAGAGTCGATGAATGCCGTTGTGGCGTGCACGTGCACGCCACTCGCCGTTCGGGAAATGGCATCACAGGCCGACCTGTTCCGCGCAACGAGGGCGAGTCGCACGCCCCGTGGCTCACGGAAGCGCCCTCGCTCATCCCAGAAGAATGCGGCGACGCAATGGTTGATGGGTCGAGTGCCCGACAGCGCTCGGCGCCTGAACGATTGGATCGCGCTCGCGATCTGCGCCGACGACACGTCTTGCGCTGCCAGAGACGGCGCCTGTGGGAAGACTCCGAGTAGCGCCGCATACGCAACCAGACCGAACCGCACCGGCTTAGGTGGGGGGTGCTTCGCGGTCGTCGGAGACAGCTCTCGGCGTCGAGGTGCAATGGATTCAGGCGCCGAAAGTACGGCACGGTGCACCGTCGGCACCTCAGACCTGATCCTCGCTCACGCGACGCATGCCCACAAGCTCAAGCTGCCGCCGACACGCCGTATCGCGCGCCGAAACCGACCGCACGCGCGACGTATCCGGTGGTGCGGGCCGCGGTGCGCGATCGTGCTGCGGAATCGGAAACTCGATCTCGATGCGCCAGCCATTCGTCGCGTCGAAGCGATGCCGCTGCAACAGCGACCCGATACCGCGTCCGTGCACTAGCAGTGTGATCACCGCAGCATCCCGTGTGCCGGTCACGGATACGAGTTCTACATGGGCCACGGGACTTCCCCCACCGAGCGGCGTGCACGGCGTTGCCACCTGTCGATCCAGCAACTGCGACCGAACCTCCGCGTCGAGACGGCTGACGAAACCGGTGTCACCGGTCGCTCGCAGGATGCTGCAGGGATCGATCGGCAGCGTGTCCTCCAGCCACTGAATCCGCGCGCCCAGCACCGTGTTTGCGCGCTCGGTACGAAGGCGGGGCGTGAGGGAGTCGGGCTGCGCACTAGCGTTCGCAGAACGGCACATCAGCGCGGCAATCAGCAGCGATGTTTGATGTACTCGTCTCATGGCTTCGCACACGAGTTAGGGATGCCACCAGCAACTTGGGGTGACGTCAGACTGAACGGGAAGGGATAACTGCCGGGTTGCAGATTACGAGCATGCAAGTACTTCGCCGAACCATCCGGCTTCTTGATAGCGTGTGCGGCTTCGTGAAGGGCTAGCCCTAGGAGGTTCGCGAGGTTCTCCCCGGTTCGATTCGCGTTGACGAAGTCGAGGTAGTCCGTGTCGAGATGGATCGTGTCACGCAAGACCTGTCCGTCGTGTCCGTCAGTGGAATCCGGCTTCCCGCGAAACACTGACTTCTTGACGAAGTAGAGACTTGATAGCGTGTTGAAGATCTCGAGGCACGCTGACCAGTTCGTTACCGAATCGAACTCCGCTTGCGGTCGGAGCTTTCCGAAGGCCTGCGCCAAGGAGACCGAATCGGCGGACCGCAATGGCAGGTAGCACTCCGGATCGACCTCCGGGCGACACGCGAGTGGAGTCTCGAGGATGATTGTATCACAACTCGCCCCCCACCACGACGTCGCTCCACCGCCGCCGCCCGGCGGATTCACCGACCCGTCGCCCGACGAATCGCCACCACTCCCGCCCCCACCACAGCCCCCGCCGCCGCCGCTGCCGCCGCCCCCACCGCCGTTCGGGTGGAGCGTCAACGTGCCGTTGCCGTTCAGACTCAGGTGTCCTCGGCCAGCCCGAACCGCACCGCCCCCGTCGGCGCACGCGCCGCGAACATCGGGTAGCACGTCGTGTTGCCGCACTGCATCTGCCAGCTCCACACGTCGAACACACACACCGTACCCACGCCAATGAACACGGGTGGGATCCCCGGCGGCACCGGCGTCGCGGTCGCCTCGGCGAGCATACCCACCATCCCACTGCGCCCCGGTCGCTCGAAGAACCCGCGCATGAACGCCTTCGCTGACGCGCCTTGGCGCAGCACGCACTGGGCCTCCGCCGTCTGGGCGCCCTGCCGATCGAAGGCGTACAACTCGTAGCGCGTGAGTACGGTGTCGGCCGCCCCACGCGACACCGTCACCTGCTCCCGCTGCGTCGGACGCCAGCGCAGGAAGCGGCCGCCCGCATCGCGGTCCACCGCGCGGTGCTCGCACCGATTTTCGTTTGCCGGCGTGATCTCCAGCGGCGGGGTGATGGTGAAGCTCGGCCGCAGGCTGTCGCGGCTCAACGTGGGCAACGCGATGGCGGGATCGGTGACGGTGGCGTCACCCGCACACCCCGTCAGCAGGGTGAGCGCGAGCGCTCCCCCCCCCCCCGAGACGGGCGATGATGGACCAGGATCGCATAACAGGTCAACTCCGAACGATGGCGTGAAACAGCACAGGACGTCGTGACGGCGCGATCGCGCTGAGCGACGTGCGTGAGGACTCGTCGATCATGTGGCTCGTCGCGCGGTGATGCAAGCGAGCTCGACTGTAGACGGCGCGCCGTGAGGAGGTGGCGATATGGTTCAGGCATTCGCCGATCGCTACGTTCTGCTCACGTGACGCGAATATGTTCCGCGCGCAGTCGCTCGCGTCATCCCACCAGCTCGCGATTCGCATGACACTCACCGTCCGCGTCCTCGCCGCCCTCATTCACCGTGACGGTCGCTGGTTGCTCGGCCGCCGCCCCGCGCACAAGCGACACGGGGGCCTGTGGGAGTTTCCCGGCGGCAAGGTGGAGCCGGGCGAAGATGACGTCACGGCGATGGCGCGCGAGCTGCGCGAGGAACTGGGCCTCACGCTCACCGAGCTCGGCGCGGTGCGCTGCACGGTACACGACACGGGCTCGCCGTTCGAGATCGCATTTGTTGACGTGCACGCGATCGGCGAGCCGGTTGCGCACGAACACGAGGCGCTGGCGTGGGTCGCATTGCACGAGTTTGGTGCGTACGCGCTCGCGCCGAGTGACGCCGCGTGTGTGCGTCAGCTGCGGGACGCGGCGTCGTCGGACGCGACGACGTGAGGCGTCAACCGGCGCGCGCCGGCTGGGGCCAGATGCCACCGGGACGACCGTAGTGCGGCATGGCGTCCGAGGGCACGCCCTCGCCGGGCATCACGAAGGTCG
>JALOPN010000004.1 GCA_025453875.1 Gemmatimonadaceae bacterium
GTGGTTGCGGGGAAGCCCGGAATGTCCGCGAACGGAATGCTGATGGCGTCGCTCACCGCCTCGGCGAGCTTTCCGAGGCCGCTGCCCAGCACGATCGCGCAGGCAGGCGTGCGAAACGATTCGCCGGCGCGAGTGCGGATCAGCTCGGCGGCGAGTTGCGCGGCCTCCGCCCCCGGCACGTCGTGCGGCACCGCGCTCGTGGCGGTTCGAAACGGCGCGTGCATCACGCGGCCACCTCATGCGGCGCACCGAGCGCCAGACGCCCCTCGGCGCTCCCAAACAAGGTGCGCAGCTCGCGCGCGGCGGAACGCTCGAGCGCCTGGCGCTCGGGCAGCGGCAGAAAGGCGGCGCGGAATCCCTCGAGGATGAGGTCCATGAGTGCGTCTCCATTCACACCAAGGTGTTCGACGCAGCGCGCGTACTCCTCGGTGAGCGTGACGCCGCTCATGAGGCGATTATCGGTGTTGATCGTGACGCGCGCGCCGCCTTCGCGTTGCGCGGCCAGCGGATGCTCGGCAAACGTGGGCGCGACGCGCGTCTGCACATTGCTCGTGGGACACACTTCGAGGGGAATCCCCCGGTCGCGCACGTACGCGAAGAGTGAGGCATCTTCGAGCAGGCGCGTGCCGTGGCCGATGCGATCCGCGCCGCACAGATGCACGGCCTCGCGAATCGATTCGGCCCCCGCCCCTTCACCCGCATGCACGGTGACGGCAAGATCGTGCGAGCGCGCGTAGGCGAAGGCCTCGGTGAAGAGCCGCGCTGGATGGCCCGCCTCGCCGCCAGCCAGATCGAACGCCACGACGCCATGCGCGCGATGGGCCACCGCAAGCTCCGCCATTTCGCGCGCGTGCGTCGCGCCCAGATTGCGCAGTGCGCAGACGATGCTCCGCGCCACCGTGCCCGTCTCCTGCTGCCCGCGCCGCAGCCCTCGCTGCACCGCAGTCATCACGTCATCCAGCGACAACGCCCCCCGCGCGTTGAGCGCCGGACACCACCGCACTTCGACGTAGCGCACGCCATCTTCGGCGGCATCGACGACGAGCTCATGCGCAATCCGCTCGAGCGCCGCCGCATCCTGCATGACCGAGAGCGTGATCTCGAAGCGCGCCAGATAGTCCTCGAGATTGCGGGCGTCATCGACGCGCATGTAATCGCCGAGGGCATCCA
Organism: Gemmatimonadaceae bacterium; assembly: GCA_025453875.1. Classification (GTDB taxonomy): domain Bacteria; phylum Gemmatimonadota; class Gemmatimonadetes; order Gemmatimonadales; family Gemmatimonadaceae; genus JAABRT01. Next base: position 1,171 of record JALOPN010000004.1, read on the forward strand.
CGTCGCTGACCGGCAGGGTCACCCCCCGCTCCGCCGCGAGCGCCGCGAGAGTAGCCGGTCGCAACGACCCATCGAGATGCAGATGCAGCTCGGCCTTGGGGAGCCGTTGCAGCAACGCGTACTCCGCCGCCGAGAGTCTCATGCGTGCCCCTCCGCGCCGCTGGTCGATTCGGCGGCCAGCAGTTCGTCGGCGGTGGCGCGCACCGGCAGCACCCGAAAGATCGCCCCGCCGTGCACCAGCACCGTGGGCTCGACCGGCAAGCCGCGGCTGTCGGTCAGGCGTTGGCGGCCGGCGGCCAGCGCCTCCCCGAGCTGTGGGTCGAGCGCGCGCACGGCGTCGAGCGCCGACGCACCCGGCGAGACCGCGACCCCGCGCTCGTTCACGAAGACGCGGACGCGGTCGGGCGTCGCGTGAGGCGCTCGCCCATCGGCCATGGCGTCGGGCGGCAGGTTGGGCAACGATTCCTGAGTCATCCCGGAAATTAGGCAGGTCGGTCGGGTGGCGCAGGGGGCGGCGGGCACCGATCGGCGAGCCGACGCCGGTTGCCGCGCGACCGTTGCCGGACGAGTATTCGACGGGGCGCGCGCGCCCCGCTGATCCGTTGACGGCGTGCCAGCCAGCACCAACCCGGTGCGCCGATACCGAATCGTGACTCGTTCGTCGCCGTCCGGTCACGGCGCCCCCGCACCCTGTAGCTCGTGTCGAGTTCGTGTCGAGACTGTCTCCCGTGAAGCCACTCATCATCGGCATCGCCGGCGGCACGGGGTCCGGCAAATCCACCGTGGCGCGCAAGGTCGCCGAGTCGCTTGGTCAGGCCTCGGTCGCGTTCCTCGAGATGGACGCGTATTACCGGGACTTCTCGCACCTCTCTCGGCACGAGTTGCACCATCACGTGAACTGGGATCACCCGGACGCGTTCGACGTGCCGTTGCTGGCTTCGCACCTCGAAGCCCTGGCGCGCGGCGAGCCGATCGAGTCCCCGGTCTACGAGTTCGCGACGCACTCGCGGAGCGCTCAGGTTCGACGGGTCCAGCCGGCCGATGTCATCGTGATCGATGGCATCCTGCTGCTCTCCGACGAACGCGTGCGGGCGGTCTGTGACGTGAAAGTCTTCGTGGACGCCGATGCCGACATCCGTCTCGTGCGACGGATTCGACGCGACGTCGTCGAGCGAGGGCGGACGCTGGACTCGATCCTCGACCAGTACCTGTCCACGGTTCAGCCCATGCATCTGCAGTTTGTCGAGCCCAGCAAGCGCTACGCCGACGTGATCGTGCCGCGCGGTGGCAGCAACACGGTGGCCATCGAAATGCTGGTCGCCAAGATCCAGCGTCGGCTGGCGTCGCGCACCGGCGTCGCGTCCGCATGAGCGCCGCCGCAGCGGTCGCGGCACCGGCCGTCGCCGACCGGGTACTCGTTGTCGACGACGAGCCGGAAATCGTTGCCCTCGTGGCGTATCATCTCGCGAAAGCCGGTTATCGCGTGGCCACCGCCGCGAGCGGACAGGACGCGCTCGAGCTCGCGCGTCGCGAGCGCCCCGCTTTGCTTGTCCTCGACCTCATGCTGCCGGGGCTCTCCGGCTTCGACGTGCTCGAGCAGCTGCGCGGGGACGAGAGTACGCGGGATGTCGCGGTCCTCATGCTGACCGCGCGGCGTGAAGAGGTCGATCGCATTCGCGGGCTGTCGCTCGGCGCGGACGATTACCTCACCAAGCCGTTCTCGCCGCAGGAACTCGTGCTGCGCGTTGGCGCGATTCTGCGGCGCACGGCGCAGCCGGCCACAACCGGCAACGACGTGCTCGCGATCGGCCCCATTCGCATCGATCGCGCGGCGCTCACGGTGGCGGTTGATGGACAGATCATCGAGCTCACGCCCACCGAGTACAAGCTCCTCCTCACGCTCGCCGAGCGCCGCGGGCGCGTGCAGGGACGCGGACACCTGCTCGAAACCGTATGGGAGGCCGCGCCCGATATTCAGACGCGCACCGTGGACATGCACGTGCAGCGTCTGCGCGCGAAGCTCGGATCGGCGGGTGATCTGATCGAGACCGTGCGCGGGTTCGGCTATCGTCTCCGGGGCGGTCAGGGGCGCGGTTGATGCGCCGCGTCGTCTGAGGCCACGCGCCACGGCGTGCGACTGAACCGACGCCTCGTCCTGTACACGGTGACGCTCGTCATCACCGTGCTCGGCGTCGCGGGGGCAGTCGCCGAACGGCGGCTGCCGCCGCCCGATCCGCAGGTCGCGGAGAGCGCGCTGGCATACACCGAGGCGCGACGCGCCCTGTGGCGAGACCTCGCCTTTGTTGGCTGCGCTGCCGTGCTGCTCGCGGTCTTCGCGTCCCGCGGTCTGGCGCGCGAGGTGACGCGCCCCATTCGCGAGCTGCGCGATGTCGCGGAGTCACTCGCCGATGGTGATCTGTCGCGCCGCCCGCCACTGCTTGCCAACGATGAGGTGGGCGCACTCGGCGAAGCGCTGCGCCGATTGGCCGAACAATCGTCGGCGCGCATGGCGGCCCTGCAGGCCGATGAAGCGCTGCTCGCGGCGCTGACGGAATCACTCAACGAAGCAGTGATTGCGGTCGACTCGCGTCAGCAGGTCGTGCGCATCAACGAAACAGCGCGACAACTGCTGCGGCTGCGCGCCCCGACTCCGTTCCCCTCCGACTACCTCCCGCGGGATCGCACGTTGCGCGAGTCGCTCGCCGCCGTGTTGCAGGGTGAGGTCGCACCGCCGGCGGAAGTGCGCGTCGATGAGCGCACGCTCACGCTGACCGCGCGACCGTTGCCCGACGGTGGCGCGATTCTCGCCATGTATGACCTCACGCCATTTCGACGACTGGAGGCGGTCCGTCGGGATTTCGTGGCGAACGTCTCGCACGAACTGCGTACGCCGCTGACCGTCATCGCGGGCTTCGTCGAAACGCTCGGCGACGATGACCTGCCCGCGTCGCTTCGACATCAGTTTCTTGGCATGACGGAAGCGAACGTGCGCCGCATGCAGCGCATCGTCGATGACCTGCTCGATCTGTCGCGCATCGAGTCCGGCGGCTGGCTCCCCAACCCGACCGACCTCGACGTGCGCGCACTGGCCAGCGAGATCCTCGCACCGCTGCAGGCGGCGGCCGACGGCAAGGGTGTCGCGCTGCGCACCGACATCCCCGATGACGTGCTCACCGCCTACGTCGATCCGACGGCCGCGCGTCAGGTGCTCAGCAACCTGGCGGAGAACGCCCTTCGACACACGAGCGAGGGGCACGTCACGCTGTTCGCCGAACGCGCGGCGGATGGTCTGTGGCTGGGCGTGAAGGACTCGGGCACCGGCATTCAGGATGAGCACCTGCCGCGCATCTTCGAGCGCTTCTATCGCGCCGATCCGGGCCGATCGCGCGAGGCCGGCGGTACGGGGCTCGGCCTCTCGATCGTGCGCCACCTCGCGGAAGCGCACGGTGGGCGCGTGCGCGCCGAAAGCCGCTTCGGGTCGGGCACGACCATCGCGGCGCTGTTTCCCTTCCCGACGAACGACTAACGTCGCGCGGGCCAGGCGCGCGCGACCAACCGCGGAAGAATCGCCCCCGCGGCGCCACGGAGCGGCACGATGGACGGCCCGGAGCGCTGTCCCTCCAGCGTCGGGTTGACGACCAGCACCGTCGCCCCGTGCGACGCCGCGAGCCACGGCAGCGACGCTGCCGGCTCGACGAGATTGCTCGTGCCCACAGACACGAACACGTCGCACGCAAACGTCGCGGCCCGCGCGCGCTCCAGCGCCTCACGTGGCAGTGACTCGCCGAACCACACCACGTCCGGCCGCAGTGGGGCGCCGCAGTGCGCACACGGCGGTGGCGGTGTGGGCGCGTCGGCCGTGCCCGGGTCATCCATTGAGGGCGGCGCCTCGAAGGCCGGTGAACACCCCGCACTGCAGCGCACGTCGCGCAGACTCCCGTGCAGGCGCACAAGATCGAGCGTGCCGGCAGCTTCGTGCAGACCGTCCACGTTCTGCGTGAGCACCGTGCAGCGCGGCGACTTGCGGGCAAGCCAGGCGATCGCCTCGTGCGCCGGATTGGGCGTCGCGGCCCGCACCATCGCGCGGCGCATCGCGTACCAGCTCCAGACGATCGCGGGACGCGCAGCGAAGGCCTCGGGGGTTGCCAGTTCTTCGGGCTGGAATCGTGACCACCAGCCGGTGAGCGCATCGCGGAACGTGGGGATGCCGCTCTCGGCGGAGACGCCGGCGCCGGTGAGCACGGTCACGACCTCGGAGGCGCGCAGCATGGCCGCCGCCGACGTCAGTGCGTCGTCGAGCAGGCGCGGAAGCGACGGCTCGACCGGAGCGGACGGCGCATGGGTAACGAGGCGAGCCCGCGCCGGATCGGTCGGGGCGCCGCGCGGGGGTGCTGGAGGCATGGAACTCATGACCCGGCCATAGTGCAATTCGCGACGCCGTTAGGCAACCGGGGGGCCGACACGCGCGGGCCGTGACAGAACCGTTGCCGAACCGTGCGCTCCCCGAGACCTGCGTCACGGACGTTTGAGTCACCGCTCGGGCGTCCAACAGTCCGGACCGGTCCCCCTCTTGCTCGGGATTCTGCATGCTGCCTCGTCAGCCGCTTCTTCGCGCGATCACGCAACGCGCGCTTCGGGTCGTGACCCGCGGCGTGGCGCTCGCGCTGTGTTTCGCAGTGCTCTCGCCGTCCGCTGCGACGGCACAGGAAACCACCGGCCGCATCACGGGTCGTGTCATCGATGGCGAAACCGGTCAGCCCATCGCCGGCGCCGGCGTGCAGATCGTCGGCACCACGCTTGGTGCGATGAGCGGCGTCGATGGTCGCTACCTCATCGTGCGCGTACCGGCGGGCACCGTGACGCTCACGGTGCGTCGCATCGGCTACGCGCAGAAGACGGTGACGGGGCTCATGCTGCCCGCGGGCGGCGCGCTCGAACAGGACGTCACGCTCAGCGAAGCGAAGCTGCAGCTGACGGCGGTGACGGTGTCCGCATCGGCTGAGCGTGGCAGCGTCAACTCGGCGCTCGATGCGCAGCGCACGGCTACCGGTATCGTGAACGCGATCACGGCCGAGCAGATCAGCAAGAGCCCGGACGGTGACGCGGCGAAGGCGATCCAGCGTGTCAGTGGCGTGACCGTCCAGGACGGACGCAGCGTGTTCGTGCGCGGCCTTGGCGAGCGCTACACGGTGACGAGCCTCAATGGTGCGCGCATGCCCAGCCCGGAACCCGAGAAGCGCTTCGTGCCGCTCGACATGTTCCCCGCCGGCCTGCTGCAGTCGATCAACGTGTCGAAGACGTTCACGCCGGATCTCTCCGGCGACTTCTCTGGCGCCTCGGTGGACATTCAGACGCGCGAGTTTCCGGCGCGTCGTGCGGTGACGTTCTCCACGAGCCTCGGCATGAACGATCTCGTGACCGGCCGCTCGCTCATCGCCGCGCCGTCCGCTGGCCGCGAGTGGCTCGGCTTCGGCGCGTCGTCACGCCCGCTGCCGGCGGTGCTGTCGAGCGCGCAGAGCATCGCGGGTCTCACCACGCGACCGGCCATGAACGGGGCCATCAACTCGCTGCGGAACAGCTGGACGCCCACGCAGCAGACCGGCCTGCCGAACGGCTCCATGGGGCTTTCGGTGGGCGGCCAGGATCCGATCTTCGGCCTGCGCATCGGCTATCTCGCCTCGCTCACATACTCGGCGTCGCAGGAAGTGCGCGCCGACGCCTACTACGCCAATCCGGTGCAGCGTGACGGACGTCCGCAGGTGCTCGAGTCGTGGACGGGCGAAGGCAGCACGTTCAGCTCGACGTGGGGCGGCATGTTCAACCTGAGTTCGCTGATCACGCCGTCGACGCGCATTTCACTCAACAACACGTACACGCGGAGCGCGGACAACGAGGCGCGTCAGTCGGTGGGCCAGTCGTTCGACTTCTCGCTCGCCACGGTGGAACGCAACACGCTGCGCTACGTGGAACGCGCCATTCGCAGCACGCAGCTCAAGGGTGAACATTCGTTGGGCGGGCAGACCCAGATCGACTGGACGGCATCGACCTCGGGCGTGGTGCGCAAGGAGCCCGATCGTGCTGACCTCGTCTACGCGCAGTTCGGTCAGGGCGAGCCGTTCCGCTGGACCGATGGCGATCCGAACGTGGCCCGTCGCACGTTCGCCGACTTGCAGGAAAGCAACATCAGCCTCGGGCTCAATGCGAAGCGCACCTTCGGCGATGCCGCGAACGGCCTCACGCTCAAGCTCGGCGCGCTGACGCGCTCAACCGACCGCGACGCGCTCAATCGCCAGTTCGCCATCATCTCCTCGTTCGTGCCGAACGCCGACGCCACGCGTCGCGCGGAAGAGCTGTTTGACGGTCGCTTCACCACCGACAACGACAACGTCTTCAACGTGCTCAACGTGAGCGAAGACGGCGTCTACACCGCGACGGAGCGGCTCGCCGCCGGGTACGCGATGGCGGAACTGCCCATCGGCAGCCGCGTGCGCCTCATCGGCGGCGCGCGACTGGAGCAGGCCCGCATCAACGTCAACACGTCGCTCGCCTCGGGCAACTTCCTCACGTCGACGCTCGACAACACCGATCTCCTGCCGGCGCTGGTCCTCAACATCAAGACGAGCGACAACGGTCAGTTCCGTGCCTCGGCGTCGCAGACGCTGGCGCGGCCGGAGTACCGTGAGCTGTCGCCGGTGCAGTACCTCGAAGTCGTGGGCGGGCAGATCACGAGCGGCAACCCCAACCTCGTGCGCACGCTCATTCAGAGCTACGACATGAAGTACGAGCTGTTCCCGAATGCCGGCGAAGTGCTCAGCATCGGCTTCTTCGCCAAGCGCTTCGACAAGCCCATCGAGCGCGTCGACGTCGCGACGGGTGGTCAGCCGATCGTGTCGTTCTTCAACGCCGGCGGCGCGAGCAACTACGGCCTCGAGCTCGAAGTGCGCAAGAGTCTCGCCATGATCGGCGAGCGCTTCGAACCGCTCTCGGCGTTCACGAACGTGACGCTCATGACGAGTGACATTGAAATCGGCGAAGGCGCGTCGGCCAACACGAACGCGAATCGCCCGATGATGGGACAGGCGCCGTGGGTCGTGAACGCCGGCCTGTCGTACACCAGCACCAACAGCGGGCTGTCGGCCACACTGCTGTATTCAGCCGTGGGTGAACGCATCTACGCCGCCGGCACGATCCCGTTCCCGGACATCTACGAGCAGCCGCGCCACCTCATCGACCTCTCGCTGCGCCTGCCCATGGGCGAGCGGTGGACGTGGCGTGTGGACGCTCGCAACCTGCTCGACGCGCCGTTCCGCCTCACGCAGGGCCCGGTGACGCGCGAGGAGTATCGCCTCGGTCGCCAGCTCGCCTTCGGCCTGCAGTGGCGGCAGTGACCGGTTCGTGACGTGACCGTCGTCGGTCGCATACAGAGCAACGATAGCGTGGAGGCAGGGAGCGATTCCCTGCCTCCACGTTTCTTTTCCTCACAGCACAGGTTGCTCATGTCCTTCGCTTCGACGCGCTGGCTGCCGAGACTTGCGGCGTTCGCCGGCCTCCTCGCCATCGTCGCCTGCGGCGATGAAGATCCCGTCACCCCGCCGGTGCAGCCGCAGCCCCTCGCGGCGCCGGCCGGTCTCGCCGGTACGTCGCCCTCGCCCACCAGCATTCGCGTGACGTGGTCCGCCGTGACGGGCGCCACGTCGTACGAAGTGGAGCGCGCCACGGGCACGGGTGCCTTTGCGAGCGCGGGCACGGCCACCGCCACCGAGCTCACCGTCAGCGGACTGCTGCCGGAGACCGACTATCGCTTCCGCGTGCGCGCGATTCGCGGCACCGAGCAGAGCGCGTTCAGCACCGAAGCCACGGTGCGGACGTCCAACCGCGCGACCGTGCAGGTCACGGCCGATGTCACCACGAACACCACGTGGACGTCGGACAATGTGTACCAGCTCACGCGCATCATCTCGATCGCCAACGGCGCAACGCTCACGATTCAGCCCGGTACGCGCATCATCGGCGGGCCGATCACGCCGGGCCAGGCCCCGCCGGTGACGGCCCTCATGGTGCTGCGTGGCTCGCGCATCGTGGCCAACGGAACGCGCGAGAACCCGATCGTCATGACGTCGGCGGCGGCCGCTGGTCAGCGCTTCCCCGGTGACTGGGGCGGCATCATCATCGTGGGCAATGCACGCTCGAACCGCACGGGTCGCGTCGTCGTGGAAGGCCCGACGCCCGCCGACACGGTCGGCTGGACTGGCGGCAATCTCGACAACGACAACTCGGGTGAGCTGCGCTACGTGCGTGTGGAGTTCGCCGGCGCGGCCGCGATCCTCAACGTCGAGCTCAACTCGTTCTCGATGTACGCCGTGGGCAGCAACACGCGCATGGAGTATCTGCAGGCCATCCGCGGCCTCGACGACATGTTCGAGTGGTTCGGTGGCACGGTGGACGGTCGTTACCTCGTCTCGTACGAATCGGGTGACGATCACTTCGATGCGGCCGAAGGCTATCGCGGTCGCAACCAGTTCCTGATCGCACTGCAGACGGGTCCGCGTGTGTCCCCGCGCCCCGGCAATCCGGGTGCGCTCTCGGCCGAGCAGAGCGGCTTCGAAGTGGACGGTTGCGGTTCGGCGGCCGGTACGTGCGCGCAGGGATTCAACTCGACGCCGTACAACATGCCGGTGTTCGCGAACTTCACCATCATGGGTCCGGGCGCCGGTGTGCTGCCGGTGCGCGCCGGTGGTGACGGTGGCCTCGGGGCGAACATCCGTCGAGGCACGGGTGGCGTGTGGATGAACGGCGTGCTCGCGCGCTGGCCGGAAGCGGCGCTGTCCGTGTTCGATCCGGAAACCAACACGCGTATCACCGAAGACTCGCTCAACGTGCGCAACCTGCTGCTCGCCGACAACCCGCGTGATTTCGACGCGGTGGGAGCGACGAACCGCTTCGGTCAGGCCGACAAGTTCACGAACAACCAGATCCGCACCACGACGAACGCCGCGCACACGCTGTTTGCCGCCGTGCCGAGCGCGTCGACGGAAGTGGCGAACGGCTTTGCCTTCGACTGGCGTCCGGCCGCCGGCACCGCCGGCCAGCTCCTCCGCGAAGGCGGCACCGGCGCAACGCTGCCGGGTCGCATTCCGCAGCGCGTGACCAACTTCTTTGGTGGCACGCTGGCGGGCACGACGTACGTGGGCGCCATCGATCCGGCCTCGACCGATCCGTGGTACGCCGGCTGGACGACGTACTTCCGCAACTGAGTGCTCGTATGATTCCCGGGGGCCGGACTCGCGCACGGCGGGTCCGGCCCCCGCAGTCTTTCGCCTCGTATCGTTCGCTTCCCAATGGTTCGCATGACTCGTCATTCTCGGCGCGCGCATCTGGTCGTTGCGGCGCTCATGCTGCTGGCCGCGTGCACGGACGCCGATGCACGTCGACGCGCCGACGCGCTGGCGGCGGCGAACACCCCGCTCGACAGTGGTGCCGTTCGTCAGCCCATTCCACCGGGCATCGATCCGGCCATGGTGACGTGGCGCGGTGATGGCTTGCTCGTTCCGTCCACCGATTCGCTGCAGAAGACACCAGGCTACGTGGTGGACAGCATCTTCCCGCCGGAAGTGATGCTCACCCGCTTCCAGGCCGAAGCCGGCCCGCCGGTCACCACCCTCGCCGACGGCGCGCCCTCGGTCGATGTGCTCTTGCGACGCTACTGGGCGCGACTCGTGGTGGGCGACAGCCTCGGCATGCGTCCGTTGGTCATGACCAAGGCCGAGTTCGCGTGGTTGTACCTGCCGGAGAGCGTCGAGCGCGCCAACGGCATGCCGCCGGGCCCGTTCTGGCTGCTGCTGTCCAACAACGGCGGTCGCGGACTGGCGCGTGCCCTGAGTCTCGCGGCCGGTGGTGACTCCACGCTCGTGGGCACCACGTGTCTGCCGGACGAACTGCCGGCTGGCCCCGGGCGCGTTCTGGGTCCGTGTGCCGTGATTCGACGTGCCGGCAGCCGCCCGGACACCGTATGGCTCGTCAAGCACGTGATCGCGCGCGATGGCATCTTCAAGCTCATGAGCTTCGCGAACGACCTCTGATGGCCGGGACCCGCGTTCGACGCGCTGCCCGGTGGTGCGCTGCGGCCGTGCTGTTCACGGGCGTGTTCGCGGCGTGCACCAATGGTGATCGGCGCGATGCGGCGACCTCGGCGCGCATCGATCTGCTGGGCGCTGGCGCGACGTTCCCGTATCCGCTCTACGCGCGCTGGTTCAACGCCTTTGCGCGGGACTCGGGGGTGCGCATCAACTATCAGTCGATCGGGTCCGGCGGCGGCATCCGGCAGTTGACCGCCGGCACTGTCGACTTCGGCGCCACCGACGTGCCAATGACCGATGAGGAGATGGCCGCGGTCCCCGGCGGCAAGGTCGTGCACCTCCCCACCGTACTCGGCGCCGTCGCCATCACCTACAACCTGCCCGATGTCGAACCGCCATTGCGGCTCTCGCCCGATGTGCTCGCCGACATCTTCCTCGGACGCGTGACGCGATGGAACGACCCGCGTCTCGCCGCGCTCAATCCACGCGCCACCCTGCCCGCCACGGACATTCTCGTGGTGCACCGCGCGGACGGGAGCGGGACGTCGTTCATTTTCAGCGACTATCTCACGCGCGTCAGTCCCACGTGGGCCGAGGGCCCGGGGCGCAGCAAGGAGGTGCGCTGGCCCGTGGGCATCGGCGGCAAGGGGAACGAGGGCGTGGCGGCGCAGGTCAAGGCCATGCCGGGGGCCATCGGCTACATCGAGGCGACCTACGCGCGGCAGAATCGCCTGCGAACGGCACATCTGCAGAACGCGGCCGGCACGTTCACCCCGCCGGCGGCCTTCGAGATCGCCGCCGCCGCGAGCAGCGCGCTGGCCACGCTCGACGAGGACGCCGACCTCCGTGTGAGTATCGTGAACGCGCCCGGCGAGCGAGCCTATCCGATCGCGTCCTTCACCTGGATGCTCGTTGCTCCCGACCTCATCGGCGCCGAGCGCACCGAGGCGCTCAAGCGCTTCCTCCGCTGGGCCTTGTCGAGCGGCGACGAGATGGCGCGGACCCTCGGGTACGAGCCGCTGCCCGAGGAGGTCGCTGCTCCCCTGCTCGAATCGCTGGACCGACGGCTGCCGACATCCAGCGCCGCCAGCCGCCCGTGACACAACGGTTACGACACCGCTGACGGGCACCGGTGGGGGGCGGGTAGAATACGCCATGGCCGCACCGCCGATCCCATCGTTCGCCACCGATCAATCCCGCGCTCGCGAGTCGTCGCGCCAGCGCGGCGTGCAGTCGATCGGCGATCGGCTCTACGGCGGCTGGATCACGGCGAGTGCACTCGTGATTCCAGCGCTGCTGCTCCTCGTAGCGGTGGTGATCGCGATCTCGGCGTGGCCGGCGGTGCAGTCGCTGGGTTGGCGGCTCCTCACGGACACCACCTGGGATGTTCCGCACGCGCGCTTCGGTCTGCTCCCCGCCTTGCTCGGTACGCTGGCGTCGTCGGTGCTCGCGCTGACACTCGCCACACCACTCGCGTTCGGGGCGGCAATCTTTGTGAGCGAGTTGGCGCCCCCGCGCCTGCGGCGGCCGGTCGCGCTGCTCATCGATGGACTCGCGGCGATTCCGAGCGTGGTCTACGGGCTCTGGGCGCTTGTCGTGCTCGTGCCCTGGCTCCGACGGGATGTCATGCCCTTTGTACGCGACACGTTGGCGCTGGGCAATGTGCCGTTGTTTGCCGGACCGGCCTACGGGCCAAGTCTGCTTGCGGCGGCGCTCGTGCTCACGATCATGATCCTGCCCTTCATTGCGGCCGTCGCGCGCGAAGTGTTGCAGGCCGTGCCACGGTCGCAGCGCGAAGCGGCCCTCGCCCTCGGGGCGACGCGCTGGGAGATGATTCGCGATGCCGTGCTGCCAAACGCGCGCGCCGGCCTCGTCGGTGCGATGATCCTCGGGCTCGGCCGTGCACTCGGCGAAACGATGGCGGTCACGATGGTGATCGGCAACGCCCACCTGCTGCCGACATCGCTCTTTCAGCCCGCCTACACGATCGCCTCACTCCTCGCAAATCAGTTCGCGGAGGCATCGGGGCCCCTCCATGTTTCGGCGCTGATGGCCGCCGCTGGCGTTCTGCTCGCCGTCACGATCGTGGTCAACGGGTTCGCGCGGTGGCTGGTGCGGCGTACGGAGCAGCAGCGCTGATGCCACGAACCGCGCGCGGTGGCGAGCAGACCACGTTGCAGGCGCGACGCCGTCGATCGGCGATCATGACGAGCCTCGTGTGGTGTGCGAGCGCGATCTGTCTGCTGCCGCTTGTCCTGATCACCGCACATCTGCTCGTGGGCGGCGCGCGCGTGCTCGGCCCGCGCTTCTTCACCGCGCTGCCGACCCCACCGGGCGTGAGTGGCGGAGGCATTGCGAACGGGATCGCGGGGACGTTGCTGCTCCTCCTCGTCGCGGCGGCGATCGGTTTGCCGATCGGACTGGGCGCGGGACTCTTCCTCGCCGAACGCACGCGCACGCGACTCGCCGAGACGGTGCGATTCCTAGCCGATGTGCTGAGCGGACTGCCGTCGATCGTGATCGGCATCTTCGTGTGGGAGCTCATCGTGCGTCCGAGCGGTCAGTTCTCCGCGCTGGCGGGCGGCGTCGCGCTTGGCGTGCTCATGATTCCCCTCATCACGCGCGCGACCGAAGCGATGGTGCAGCTGGTACCCAATGCCCTGCGCGAGGCCGCGCTGGCGCTGGGTTACTCGCGCGCCCGCACATCACTCACCATCGTGCTGCGCACCGCACTCCCTGGCATCGTCACGGCGTCGCTGCTCGCGGTGGCGCGCGTGGCGGGTGAGACGGCGCCGTTGCTCTTCACCGCGTTTGGTACACCGTACTGGTCGCTGCGGCTGGACGCGCCGATCGCCGCGCTGCCGCTCCAGATCTTCAACTACGCCACGAGTCCCTACGACGATTGGCGCGCGCAGGCCTGGGGCGGCGCTCTCGTGCTCATCGTGCTCGTGTTCGCGCTCAGTTGGCTCGCGCGCCGCGTCACCGAGTCGCGTCGCGAACGACTCAACGCAACGGTCGCCGGCGGTGCCGCGGAGTGACCTGATGTCTCGCGAGCCAGCAGTGACAGCGCGACCGACGCCGGCGGTGCTCGCGCGCGTAGACGTGGCGCCTGACGCGATACACACGGCGGCGCCGACGCTGCGCATTCATCAGCTCACGGCCAGCTATGGCGAGCGGGTGGCGGTGCGTGACGTCTCCCTCGAGTGCGCTCCCGGACGCGTCACCGCGATCATCGGCCCGTCCGGCTGTGGCAAGTCGTCGCTGCTGCGCTGCGTCAATCGGCTGCACGAAAGCGTCGTCGATGCCCGGGTGAGCGGCGCCGTGCATCTGGACGGCCGCGATGTGTATGCGCATGACGTGGACCCGGTCGAGATTCGGCGCCGTATCGGCTTCGTCTCACAGCGACCCACGCCATTTCCCATGATGAGCATCCGCGACAACGTGGTGGCTGGACTCCGCGCCGCCACGCCGCGCCTCGATGCACGCGCCCTCGATGCGTGTGTCGAGCGCACGTTGCGACGCGTCGGCTTGTGGGACGAGGTCGCTCGGCGTCTCGATGACGATCCCGCGTCGCTCTCCGGCGGCCAGCAACAGCGCCTCTGTCTCGCACGAGCGCTGGCGCCCGAGCCACGCCTGCTGCTCCTCGACGAGCCGACGGCCTCGCTCGATCCGCTCAGCACGCAGCGTGTCGAGGAGCTCGTGTACACCCTGCGCGGCGACGTCACCGTGCTGATCGTGACGCACAACCTGCAGCAGGCGGCGCGCGTCTCCGATACCACGGCCTTCATGCTCGATGGCGAGCTCATCGAAGCCGCTCGCACCCGCGCGCTCTTCACGACGCCCGCGGATGCGCGCACCGAGGCCTACATCACGGGCCGTTTCGGATGACCGCGCCGCTTCAGGACGCTTCGCTGGCGGACGCACACGTACGTCTCGACGCGTGGTCGGTGTGGTTTGCGTCCACGCACGCGCTCGATGCCGTCTCGCTCGTGGTACCGAGGGGCGGCGTGACGGCGCTGATCGGTCCTTCGGGGTGCGGCAAGTCTACCGTGCTCCGTTCGATCAATCGGCTCGACGACGGGCAGGCCGGCCTGCGCGTCACTGGCCGAATCCTGCTGGACAACGTCGACATCCACGATGCCTCCATCGACCCGGCGTCGCTGCGACGCCGCATCGGCATGGTGTTTCAGCGCTCGAACCCGTTCCGCCGATCGATCCTCGAGAACGTGGTCTACGGCCCGCGACTGCACGGCCTCGCAACCGGCGATGCCCTCGCGGCAGTCGCCGAGCGCGCGCTGCGCCGCGCCGCGCTCTGGGAGGAGGTCAAGGACCGGCTCGGTGAGCCGGCGACCAGTCTCTCGGGCGGGCAGCAGCAGCGCCTCTGCATCGCGCGCGCGCTGGCGAACGAGCCCGACGTGCTCCTGCTGGACGAACCCACCAGCGCCCTCGACCCCGGCGCCACGCAGCGTATCGAAGAGCTGCTGTACGACTTGCGCACGGACGTCACGATCGTCATCGTGACACACAACCTGCAGCAGGCCGCGCGCGTCTCCGATCACACCGCGTTCCTGCTCGACGGCCGCCTCGTCGAGGTCGACGCGACGCGCCGCCTCTTCACGAGCCCGCGCGATCCGCGGACCGAAGCCTACATCACCGGACGGTTCGGCTGATGCTCGACGCACGCAGCGGCTATCGGCACTTCCACGACGATCTCGCGCTCCTGAAGAGCCGACTGCTCGCGATGAGCGAGCGTGCGGAGTCGCTGGTCGAACTCTCCATCGAGTCCCTGCTCGAGCGTGACCGGGACAAGGCCGAGGCCGTGATTGCCGCAGACACCGAGCTCGATCGGCTCGAGGTCGAGGTCGAGCAGCTGGCCATCTCGCTGCTGGCCCTGCAGCAGCCCATGGCACGTGACCTGCGATTCCTGATCGGTGCCATCAAGGTTTCGAGCGATGTCGAGCGGGTGGGCGATCACGCGGTGAACATCGCGCAATGCACCGTGCGCCTCGTGGAACAGCGGCTCTCGGCGCCACCAACGCCGGCCCTGGCCGACATGGCACGTCGAGCGCGCCGCATGCTGAGCGATGCGCTCGACGCGTTCATTCGCGCCGATGGCGCGCTGGGTCGCGCGATCGGCAAGGCCGACGATGAAGTCGACGCCTTTCACGAAGGCATCTTTCGGGTGCTGCTCACGCACATGATGTCCGATGCCCGCACCATCAACGCCTCACTCGAGCTGCTGCTCGTCTCGCGCAATCTCGAGCGCGTGGCCGATCTGGCCACCAACATCGGCGAGAACGCCGTGTTTCTCGCGGAAGGCAAGCAGATCCGCCATCGTTTTGACGACTCCGAGGTGAGCCCGTGAGTGCTCCGATGCTTTCCGCACCCGAACCGACCGATGCCCCCGCGACGGATCAGCGCATCGCGGCCATCGACATCGGCTCCAACTCCGTTCGCCAGATCGTTGCCGATGTCTCGCCGCAAGGTCGGATTCGTGTCGTCGACGAAATGAAAGCGATGCCGCGCCTCGGCAGTGGGCTCGAGAGCACCGGCGCGCTGCTCGGCCCCGCCATCGACAGCGGCGTCGCAGCGGTGCAGCGCATGGTCGCACTGGCACGCACACTCAACGCCGAGCGCATCGAGATCGTGGCCACGAGTGCCGTGCGCGACGCCACCAACGCCCTCGAGTTCACTGGTCGCATCCTGCGCGAAACAGGTGTGCCGGTGCGCGTCCTCTCGGGTGAAGAGGAGGCCTTGCTCTGCTTCCGCAGCGCGCTGGCCCACTTCGAGCTCGGCGCGGGGCGCGCGCTCGTCATGGACATTGGCGGCGGTTCGCTCGAGCTGGTGCTGGCGAAGGACGGACTGATCGAACGTCTCGCCTCCCTGCCCTTCGGCGCGGTGCGCATGACGGAGCGCTTCCTGACGCCCGACGTGAAGCCACGTTCGGTGCGCGCCCTGCGCCGTCACGTCCGCGAGGGATTGCGCCGCGCGATGCCGGTCAAGGATTGGCGGGGCGCACAGGTCATCGGTTCCGGCGGCACGTTCACCAACCTCGCGGGGATCATGCTCGCGCGTACGGGCGTCTCGGCGCGCAGCACCCACGGCACGCGCGTCTCTCGCGTGGAGCTCGAACACGCCCTCGACTACCTGCAGCGACTCACGCGCGAAGAACGTGCCGCCGTGCCCGGTCTCAACCCGGCGCGCGCCGACATCATCGTTGCCGGTCTCGCTGTGGCCGCCGAAGTGCTGGCGCGCTTCGACCCGCGCGAACTGCTGGTGTCCGGGTACGGCATTCGCGAAGGCATCCTGCTCGACGCGGCCCGGGTGCAGCCGCAGGTCGCCGATCCCGGCAAGGCGCGCGAGCGCTCCGTGCTGCAGTTCGCCGAGCGCTGTCACTACGAACAGCCGCACGCGCATCAGGTACGTCGGCTGGCCTTGCAGCTCTTCGACGCGCTCGCGCCGCGCCTCGCCCTCGGACCGGGCGATCGTCAGGTGCTGGCCGATGCCGCGCTGCTGCACGATGTGGGCTACCACATCAACTACGAAAAGCACCACAAGCACTCGTTCCACCTCATCTCGCACGCCGAGCTGCTCGGCATGACGCCCGCCGAGCAGGTGGCCGTTGCGCATGTGGCACGCTATCATCGCGGAGCCGCACCACAGCGCAAGCACCGGAGCTTTGCGCAACTCGATCGTTCGCTTCGCACACGCATCACGAAGCTCTCGGCCCTGCTCCGATTCGCCGATGGATTCGATCGGGGGCACGTGAGCGCCGTCGAGCGACTCGACGTGCAGTGGGCCGAGGACGCACTCCGCGTGCAGGCACTTCCCGCGAGCGGTGCCACCACGGTGCGACTCGACCTCTGGGGGGCGAGCCGGAAGCGCCAACTGCTCGAGGAAGTGCTGCGTCACCCGGTGGTGGTGATCGCTCCGGACGGCACCGTCGTGGAAACCGGCGAGGACGAGGGCGAATAGCCCTCGCGTTCCACCATCACTCCGCGGTTCGTGCGCCCCATGGGTACCGCATGAGCGTCTCGTGCGTCGCGAACACGTCACCGTCGCCCGGCGTGAGCCGCACGTACCGTCCGTCCGGCTGCAGCACCCACGCCTGCCGATTGTCACGCAGGCAGGTATCGAGCACCCCCTGAACGCGCTGGTGCAGCGTGGCGTCCTCGATGGGGGTCATCACCTCCACGCGGCGATCGAGGTTGCGCGGCATCCAGTCGGCAGAACCGATGAAGTATTCCGGGGCACCGGCGTTACCGAACATCATGATGCGCGAGTGCTCGAGGAAGCGCCCCACGATCGACCGCACGCGAATACGATCGCTCACCCCCGGCAACCCGGGTCGCAGACAGCAGATGCCGCGAATGATGAGGTCGATCTCGACGCCCGCCTGTGACGCCTCGTAGAGCGAGGCAATCACCTTCGGGTCGACGAGCGCGTTCATCTTCGCCACGATGCGCCCGCTGCGCCCGGCCCGCGCGTGTGCAGTCTCGCGCGCGATCAGCTCGAGCACACGCTCTCGCAGGTTCGCGGGCGCCACCAGCAGCTTGCGATAGAACTTCTGACGCGACACGCCGGTGAGCGAGTTGAACAGATCCGACAGATCGGCGCCGATAGAGGGATTGCAGGTGAGCAATCCCATGTCGGTGTAGAGGCGTGCCGTCTTCGAGTTGTAGTTGCCGGTGCCGATGTGCACGTAGCGGCGAATGCCGTCGCCGTCGCGACGCACCACGAGTACGGTCTTCGCATGCGTCTTGAGCCCGGGCAAACCGTAGGCCACGTGAATGCCGTAGCTCTCGAGCGTGCGCGCCCAGGCGATGTTGTTCTGCTCGTCAAAGCGCGCCTGCAACTCGATGAGCACCGCCACCTGCTTGCCGCGCAAGGCGGCTTCGGTGAGCGCGCGCACGATCGCCGTATCGCCGCTGGTACGATAGAGCGTCAGCTTGATGGCGAGCACCTGCGGATCGGTCGCAGCGGCCTCGAGAAACTGCTCCACCGACGCGGCGAATGACTCGAAGGGATGATGCACGAGGATGTCGCGCTCGCGAATCACCTCGAAGATCGAGCGACCTTCACGCAGCCGTTCGGGAACGGCGGCCGTGAACGGCGGGTCGCGCAGCTCGGGGAGATCGAGCGACGCAATCGTCATGAGATCGCCCATCTCGAGCAACTGGTCGTGCCCTTGCACATCGGCCTCGGTCAGCGGCGCGACTTCCTGCTGGTCGGACGCACCGAGCTCATCGAGCAGCAGCGACCGGATCGTCTCCGGTGTATCGCGCTGCATCTCGAGCCGTACGACCTCGCCGAAGCGCCGCTGGAAGACCTGCTGTTCGATGCTGGCGAGCAGGTCTTCCGGCTGCTCCATCTGCCCGAGATCAAGATCGGAGTAGCGCGTGATGCGGAAGGTGAACCACCGCAACACTTCCATGCCGGGGAAGAGCGCGCCGAGGTTGGCGCCGATGACGGCTTCAAGCGGCACGAAGTGATGCGGGCGGCCGATCGACACCCACCGCGGCAACGAACGCGGGACCTTGACGCGCGCGAAGTGTTCGACGCCCGTCACCGGATCGCGCACTTCGACAGCCAACGAGAGCGAGAGATTCGAGATGTAGGGAAACGGGTGCCCCGGATCGACCGCCAGCGGCGTAAGCACGGGGAACACCTGCGCCTCGAAGAACCGATCCACCGCCGACCATTCCGTCGCGGTGAGATCGTTCATGCCGACCAGGCGCACGCCGTGCGCGCTGAGTGCCGGTACCAGCTCCTCGTGCCACAGCCGACGACGCTCCGTCAACAACTCCCGGACGCGTTCGCCGATGGCGTGCATCTGCTCGGCGGGCGGCAGCGGGTCTGGTGCCTCCGGTGCAGCGCCGGCGGTCACGCGACGGCGCAATCCCGCCACGCGCACCATGTAGAACTCGTCAAGATTCGTGCTGAAGATCGACAGGAACTTCACGCGCTCGAGCAATGGCACACGCGGGTCCTTCGCTTCGGCGAGCACGCGCGCGTTGAAGTCGAGCCAGCTCAGCTCGCGATTCAGGTACGGCATGCCGACCGGACTCG
Source organism: Gemmatimonadaceae bacterium (assembly GCA_025453875.1). GTDB lineage: Bacteria > Gemmatimonadota > Gemmatimonadetes > Gemmatimonadales > Gemmatimonadaceae > JAABRT01. Next base: position 20,316 of record JALOPN010000004.1, read on the forward strand.
ACGTCCTGTCGGCGCCAGCAGGGGCGGACATGCTTCCGGCGTCCTCGAGGCGCACGGCGTCAGAGGTGCACGAACGCCGCGAGCAGCTTGTAGCTCAGGGCGGCCATGAGTGCCGACGCCGGAATGGTGACCACCCACGCCCAGACGATGCGGCTCGCGAGCCCCCAGCGCACCGCGCGCAGACGCGTCGTGGCGCCGACGCCCACGATCGCGCCCGTGATGGTGTGCGTCGTGGAAATGGGAATGCCCAGCTTGGAGGCCAGCAGAATGACCACGGCGCCGCCGGTTTCCGCACAGAAGCCGCCCACGGGGCGCAGCTTCGTGATGCGACTCCCCATGGTGTGTACGATGCGCCAGCCACCGAAGAGCGTGCCCAGCGAGATCATCGTGTACGCCGAGAGCTCGACCCACAGCGGGACCACATCGAGCGTCTCGACGTGGAACATGCCGAAGAAGCCCTCGCGCCCCGCAAAGATGGTCTGCGACGAGACCAGCAGGGCGAGAATGATGCCCATGGTCTTCTGCGCATCGTTCGCGCCGTGGGCGAGCGACAGCGCGCCCGAACTGGCCAGCTGCATCACACGAAAGAATCGATCACTGGTCGCGTACCGCACGTTCTTGAACGCGTTGAACACGAGCGCCATGAGCAGAAAGCCCACGAGCGCACCACCGAGCGGCGAGAGGACGATGGCGCTCAACGTCTCGATCCACTTCTTGCCCCACGTGAGCGCCGCGACGCCGGCCTTCGCCATCGCCGCGCCCGCGTAGCCGCCAATGAGCGCGTGCGACGAGCTCGACGGGATGCCGAACCACCACGTGATCAGGTTCCAGACGATCGCGCCGATCAGGCCGCCGAAGATCACGTTCTGATCCACGACCGCGAGATCGACAAAGCCGGCCGCGACGGCCTTCGCCACCGGCGTGCCCACGACGAACGCGGCCGCGAAGTTGAAACTGGCCGCCCACGCGACGGCTGCCAGCGGACTCAGTACACGCGTGCCCACGATCGTGGCGATCGAGTTCGCCGAATCGTGGAAGCCGTTGATGAAGTCGAAGATCAGCGCGACAACGACAATGAGGAGGACGTAGTACTCCACAAGCCCGCCGTCAGCTGTTCTTGAGCGCGATACTCTCGAGGACGTTCCCCACGTCCTCGCACTGGTCGATGGCTTCCTCGAGCGAGTCGAAGATGTCCTTCCACGCGAGCACCTCGAGCGCATCGGCACCGCTGCGGAAGAGCGCACTCACCGACTCGGCGTACAGCGCGTCTCCTTCCTCCTCGAGCTGCTTGATCGAGCGGCTGTGCTCCACCATGCGGGCGCGCTTCTTCATGTCGCCCACCGCCAGGTTGATCACCTTCGAGGAACGCACGAGCACGTCCGCCATCTTCGCAGCGCCGGGGCGCACCGACTTCACGTTGAACATCACCGTGCGACGCGCGACGCCGTTGATGATGTCGATGACGTTGTCGAGCCGCTTCGCAAGCATGTGGATGTCTTCGCGATCGAGCGGCGTCACGAAGCTCGTGTCGATCCGCTGGTTGACGGTGTGGGCAATCTGGTCACCGTCAGTCTCGACCTTCTTGATGCGCGCCGCAATCGCGGGCGCATCGTCGAGCCGGCCAAAGAGCTCATGCAGCAGGGTCGCCGCCTCGCCGATATGGACAGCGAGCTGAGCGAAGTATTCGAAAAATCCCTCGTCGCGAGGAATGATGCGCACAGGCATGGGATCAGGGTCGGGACGGGCGCGCAGCCTGGTCCGGAACCGATTCCGGCCACAGGACGCCCGCTGAAAGAAGCGCCGATGGCGAGTATCACACATCGCGCGCTCCGTAACGATCTCGTCACCGAGCGCTTTGCGCCACTGGGGGGCGCACATGTCATGACGACGTGCGGTTCGTCACCGAACCAGCCGAACTGACAGCCCACAGCGCCACCATCACCTTGGCCTGCCATTCCTGCAGCGAACTTCGCCGTCACGGCAGGGAATACTGGCCCGCACCTTGCTCTACCAGCGGCCAGATGGCAGCGCCGGCTTGGCGCGCCCTGCGATTCCCAACACTGAGGTAACCATGGCAGACAAGGTGATCGGTATCGACCTCGGGACCACCAACTCGGTCGTGTCCGTCCTCGAGGGCGGCGACCCGGTCGTGATTCCCAACGCCGAGGGCGGGCGCACCACGCCCTCCGTCGTCGGCTTTACCAAGGACGGCGAGCGCCTCGTGGGTCAGATCGCGAAGCGTCAGGCGGTCACCAACCCCACGAACACGATCTTCTCGATCAAGCGCTTCATGGGCCGCAAGACCACCGAAGCGGGCGAGGAGACCAAGCGCGTTCCGTACAAGATCGTGGCCGGCACCAACGGCCTCGCGTCCGTCGAGGTGCAGGGCAAGAACTACACGCCCCCCGAGATCTCGGCCATGGTGCTGCAGAAGATGAAGCAGACCGCCGAAGATTACCTCGGCCACTCGGTCACCAAGGCCGTGATCACGGTGCCCGCGTACTTCAACGACTCGCAGCGTCAGGCCACGAAGGACGCCGGCAAGATCGCCGGCCTCGAAGTACTGCGCATCATCAACGAGCCCACGGCGGCGGCGCTCGCCTACGGCCTCGACAAGGCGAAGACGAAGGACGAGAAGATCGCCGTGTTCGACCTTGGTGGCGGCACGTACGACATCTCGATTCTCGAGCTGTACGAAGTCGACGGCACACGCCAGTTCGAAGTGAAGTCCACCAACGGTGATACGCACCTCGGTGGTGACGACTTCGATCAGCGCGTGATGGACTGGCTCGTGGCCGAGTTCAAGAAGGATCAGGGCATCGACCTGTCCAAGGACCCGATGGCCATTCAGCGCCTCAAGGAAGCCGGTGAGAAGGCGAAGATGGAGCTCTCGAGCGCAAGCACGACGGACATCAACCTGCCCTTCATCACCGCCGACCAGTCGGGACCGAAGCACCTCAACTACACGCTCACGCGCGCCAAGTTCGAGCAGCTCGTGGATGATCTCATCCAGCGCACGCTCGAACCCATGAAGCAGGCGCTCAAGGATGCGGGGCTGCAGCCGTCGGAGATCGACGAGGTCATCCTCGTGGGTGGCTCGACTCGCATCCCGAAGATCCAGCAGGTGGTGAAGGACTTCTTCGGCAAGGAGCCCAACAAGGGCGTCAACCCCGATGAAGTCGTCGCCGTGGGTGCGGCCATTCAGGGCGCGGTGCTCACCGGTGAGCAGAAGGACGTGCTGCTGCTCGACGTCACGCCGCTCTCGCTCGGCATCGAGACGCTCGGTGGTGTGATGACCGTGCTCATTCCGCGCAACACCACGATCCCCACCAAGAAGTCGGAGACGTTCAGCACCGCCGACGACAACCAGACCACGGTGGAGATTCACGTGCTGCAGGGCGAGCGCGAGCTCGCGATGTACAACCGCACCATCGGCAAGTTCCAGCTGACGGGCATTCCGCCCGCTCCGCGCGGCATGCCGCAGGTGGAAGTCACCTTCGACATCGACGCCAACGGCATCCTGCACGTGAGCGCGAAGGACAAGGCCACGAGCAAGGAGCAGAAGATCCGCATCGAGGCGTCGAGCGGTCTGTCGGACGCCGAGATCGACAAGATGGTGAAGGACGCCGAGAAGAACGCGGCCGAGGACAAGGCGCGGCGCGAGGAGATCGACCTGCGCAATCGCCTCGACTCGCAGACGTACGAAGTCGAGAAGAACGTCAAGGAGTGGGGCGACAAGGTGCCGGCCGAGCTCAAGACGCGCATCGACACCGCCGTCGAGAACGCCCGCAAGGCGCTCCGCGGCGACGATGTGGCGGCCATTCGCACGGCGCAGGAGGAGCTGAGCCGTGCCTACTCCGAGGCCGGGCAGGCGTTCTACCAGCAGCAGGCCAACAGCGCCGAGCCGGCGGCCGCGTCGGATGAGGCGCCAGCGGCCGGTGCCAAGGCGGACGACGTCGCGGAAGCCGACTACGAAATCGTCGACGACGCGAAGAAGTCCTGAGTCGCCGTGCACCGGACGCCCGTCGCTGGAAACAGCGGCGGGCGTTCTGGTGTCTTATCCTCCGGGAGTCATTGCCCTCAGTTCACTCAGCCACGTCTCCAGACATGCCTGCCTCATCATCCCGCATTGTGCGTTTGTCTCTGGCGCTGACGGGCGCGTTCGCCTGTGGCGTCGTGTTCGCCTCCGGGCTCGACCTCACGCGTCTTTCGTGGGCCCAGGGCGGTTCCTCGGTGTCCGCGTCACCGCTCATGCCCACCGGCGGGCGCCTGCCCGAGGGCACGGCGTCCATCGCGGACGTGGCCGAGCGCGTCACGCCGGCCGTGGTGTCCATTCGCGCCACGCGCACGGTGCAGCCGCGCGGCCGCATCCAGATGAGCCCCGATCGGCAGACGCCGCCGGGCACCGTCCCGCCCGGCCTCGAGCAGTTCCTGGAGCAGTTCGAACGGCAGCAGCCGCAGGAGCAGTCGGGTGACGGTTCGGGCTTCATCGTGAGCCCCGAAGGCTACATCCTCACCAACACGCACGTCGTGGATGGCGCCGACATTCTCGAGGTCACGCTGTCCGATCGGCGCAAGTTCCGCGCGCGTACCGTGGGCGCCGATGTGAATACCGACGTCGCGGTCATCAAGATCGAGGGGTCGAACTTCCCGGTGATCCCGTTCGGCGACGATGAAGACCTGCGCATCGGCGAGTGGGTGGTGGCCGTCGGGAATCCGCTCGGCCTCGACTTCACCGTCACGGCCGGCATTCTCTCGGCGAAGCACCGCGGCACCGAGGTGCGGTTGCCGAACAGCGGCGGTTACAGCATCAACGACTTCCTGCAGACCGACGCGGCGATCAACCCCGGCAACTCCGGCGGGCCGCTCATCAACCTGCGCGGTGAAGTCGTGGGTGTGAACTCGGCCATTGCGAGCCGCACCGGCTTCTACTCGGGCTACGGCTTCGCCATTCCGATCACGCTCGCGAAGGCGATCATGGATCAGCTCATCGCCAACGGTCGTGTGCAGATTCCGGTCATCGGCATTCAGGTGAGCGAAGTGGACGCCGACGACGCGGGGCTGGCTGGCCTCACGCGCATCACGGGCGTGAAGGTGCAGACGGCCACGCCGAACGGACCGGCGGCCAAGGCGGGTATCGAGCCGGGTGACGTCGTGGTCACGGTGGCCGGCCGCGAGGTCGACCGCGTGAGCGGCCTGCAGCGCACGGTGCGCAGCCGCAATGTGGGCGAGACCATTCCGGTGGAAGTGATGCGCTTCGGCAAGAAGCGCACGTTCAACGTGAAGCTCGAGGGCGCCGAAGACTATCCGACGCTCGCGACCAACGCGCCGGCGCGTGAATCGACGCCGCCCAAGCCCGCGCCCACGACGGTGTCCGCGGGTAAGTTGGGGATCTCGGTGGAGACGCTCACGCCCGAGGTCCTGCGCAGCCTTGGCGCGTCGGCCACAGGCATTCGCGGTGGGGTGCGCGTGACCGATGTGAAGAGCGATGGTCCGGCACGCGGCAAGCTTGCGCCGCAGCTCGACATCATCACCGAGATCACGTATCCGGGTGAGCGTCGGCCCGTCTCCTCGGTGGCCGAGCTTCAGGCCGTCGTCGACAAGCTCCAGCCTGGCGACTACATCGGCCTCACCACGATGCGCGTCTTCCCGAGTGGGCCGCCGCAGTCGCAGGCCATCACGCTGCGCGTGCCGCCGCGCTGATCATCCCGTCGCGGTTCGTCCCAGTCGCGGCCTGACGTTCCACGCCGTACCGCACGGCGCCGTCTCCTTCGGGAGGCGGCGCCGTGCTAGTTTTCCGGCCTCGCGCTCGTGGCGAAATTGGTAGACGCGCAAGCCTTAGGAGCTTGTGGGGCAACCCGTTCCGGTTCGAGTCCGGACGAGCGCATCCGCCCACCGCCCGCCGGTGCCCTGTGGCACCGCGCCCCCGCCTGTTACGCGGCCGGCCTGCGTCAGGGAACGCCTGACACCTGAGAGGCGCGCCTTATCCCACTTTGGCGTTCGCCCGCAAACCATCTTGCGCCCCACCACGTGACGCTGCAGGATCGGGCACCCCGCGCAGTCCCCACCTTCCCTTCCCCATCGGAGGCCCCGTGAGCATTCGGGTTTTGATGCTCCCTGCCCTGCTTGCGCTCAGTCTGGGCGTGGCACCTACCCTGGAGGCACAGGACCGACGCATCACCGGTCAAGTGACTCGTCAGGACACCAAACAACCGCTACAGGGCGCGACGGTGTCGCTGCTCGGCACCGCGCGCGCGATCCAGGTGATCACGGGCGAGAACGGACGCTACAGCATTTCGGTCCCCGCAGGTGACGTGCGACTTCGCGTACGCGCGCTCGGCTACTCGCCCAAGGAACTCACCGTCGCCGCCGGTGCCGCCACACTCGATGTCGAACTGGCGCAGGACGTCTTCGAACTCGGCGGCGTGGTGGTCAGCGGTCAGGCCACGACAATCGATCGCCGAAGCGCGACCACGGCCGTCGCGCTCGTCACCGGTGACGAAGTGGCGCGCGTCTCCACGCCGACGGTGCTGAACGCGATGGCGGGCAAGATCACGGGTGTGAATCTGCAGACAAACTCCGGCGCCCCGGGCGGCGGCATCCAGATGCAGATCCGTGGCAACGTGACACTGCTCGGCGGTTCCGATCCGCTGTACGTGGTGGACGGCGTCATCTACTCGAATGCCTCCATCCCGAGCGGACGCGGTCTGACGAACAACGCCGCGAGTCCGTCGACCGAAGCGGACGCCGTCAACCGCATCGCGGACATCAACCCCGCCGACATCGCGAGCATCGAAGTGCTCAAAGGTGCCGCCGCGTCGTCGATCTACGGCTCGAAGGCGTCGAACGGCGTGGTGGTCATCACCACCGTGCGCGGCCAGCAGGGCGCCCCCCGCGCGAACATCACGCAGCGCGTCGGCCAGTTCACGCCGCTTCGGCTGCTCGATGGTCGCCGCTTCACACGCGACGAAGCGGTCGCACGGTACGGTGCCGCCGCCGGCCAGTTCTTCGACGGCAACAGTTCGCCCTACTTCGACCACTACGAGACGGTCTTCGCCAACCGCGACCTCTCGTACGAAACGGTCGCCGACGTGAGCGGTGGCTCGGAGAACACGCGCTATTTCCTCTCCGGCAACTGGAAGCGTGACGAGGGACTCGAACTGCGCACCTTCGCCGCCCGGCAGAATCTCCGCGCCAACATCGACCAGAAGCTTGGCGACAAGATCAACCTGCAGTTCTCGAGTACGTTTGCGCGCAACGAGAACGCGCGTGGCTGGAACAACAACTGCAACAACTTCGGCTGCCATGGCTACGCCATGGCGTACTCGCCGAGCTTCATCAACTTCAACAACCGCAACCCCGATGGGACGTTCGTCGCGCCGGTCCCGGGCGTCGGTGTGCTCTCGAACCCGCTGCAGCTCGCCGAGCTGGGTGTGAACGAGGAGCTCACGAATCGCTTCACCGGCGGCCTCACGCTCTCGTGGGACGCCTATGCGTCCGATCGACAGACGTTCCGCGTGGTGGGCGCTGGCGGATACGACGGCTTCAACCAGTCGAACAACGTGTGGACGCGCAATGAGCTGTTCTTCGAAGCGCCGCAGGCGTTGCCCGGCGAATCGGTCGAGAGCGGCGGCCGCAGCTCATTCTTCAACTGGAACCTCAACGGCATTCACGATTGGGCGGGCAGCGGTTGGTCGCTGAACAGCTCGTTCGGCCTGCAGTACGAGGACCGTCGCCTCAACACCTTCCAGATCCGCACGCAGAACCTGCTGCCGGGACAGCAGAATGTGAATCAGGGCACGAACATCTCGGTGTCCGAGAACCTCTCGCAGGAGCGCACGATCGCGCTGTACGCGCAGGAAGCGATCCGCCTGTTCGATGACCGCCTGCTGCTGCAGGCCGGCCTGCGTGCCGAGCGCAGCAGCGTGAACGGCGACATCGACAAGTACTACATCTTCCCCAAGGCGTCCGCGTCCTATCGCCTGATCGGGCTCTTCGGCGCCGGCAGCGAAGTGAAGCTGCGCGGCGCGTACGGCGAGACCGGCAACCAGCCGCTGTTCGGCCAGAAGTTCACCAACCTCGGCACCCCGCAGCTTGGTGGCCAGCAAGGCCTGACGGTGTCCACGGCGGCCGGCTTCTCGGGGATCGAGCCCGAGCGTCTGAAGGAGTGGGAGGGCGGCATGGACGGCCAGCTACAGGACGGCCGGCTCACCTTCGAACTCACCGGCTTCTCGCGCAACATCACCAATCTGCTGCTGCAGCGCGTTCCCTCCCCGTCGTCCGGTTTCACCAGTCAGTCGTTCAACGGCGGTGAGATGAGCGTGACGGGTATCGAAGCCGCGATCGGCTACGCGATTCTGCAGCGCGGCAGCGTGCAGTGGATCTCGCGCGCCAACTTCACGCACTTCGACAGCGAAGTGAAGGATCTGGCTGGCCTTCCGCCGTTCTTCCCGCCGTCGTCGGGCTTCGGCAATCTTGGCCGCACACGCATCGAGGTGGGGCGTCCGATCACGCAGCTGATCGGTTTCGACATCAACGAAGACGGCACCCGCGCGGCAACGCTGACGCAGCTCGGCAACACGGCGCCCGATTTCCGCATGGGCTTCGTGAACGACTTCACGTTCGGCAATGTGTCCATGAACGTCGTGGTCGACTGGCAGAGCGGTGGCAACGTCATCAACCTCACCCGGTACCTGTACGACGCCGCGCAGAACGCGCCCGACTTCGGCTCCGCCGAGCACACGGAACGGATGCGTTTCTTCAACGCCGGATCGATCAAGCCGTACATCGAGGACGCATCGTTCGTGAAGCTGCGTGAAGTGGCGATCAACTATGACGTGCCGGCGAGCATCCGGAGCAGTTTCGGCATGGCGACGCGTTCGATGCGCCTTGGCATTCAGGGCCGCAATCTGGCGATGTGGGCGCCCTACACCGGCCTCGATCCGGAAGTCGCGAACTTCGGTGCCGCAGCCGTGCGCAACAATCTCGATATCGGTCCCTATCCGCCGTCACGCGCGTTCTTCTTCACTCTCTCCGTGGGATTCTGACCGATGACCACGACACTTCCGAACACCAGACCGATCATGCGCATGCGTCTCGCGCGCACCGGCGCGCTCCTGCTCGGCTTCTCCGCCGTCGCCTCGTGCGGCGACCTCGACATCGTCAACACGAATGCGCCGACGGTCGAGACGCTCACGAACGCGCCGGGCCGTCTCGTGCTCGCGCGAGCGGCGACGGGCATCTTTTCGCAGACATACAGCGACGTCGGGACCGAGATCCAGTTCTACGCGCTCTACGGACGCGAAGGCTACAACCTGCTCGGCAACGACCCGCGCGAAACGGGTGAACAGATCCGCGGTCCGGCCGATCCGACGGGCCGTCAGAGCGGCATCTGGACCGGACCGTACTCGGCGATTCGCACGATCAACGTGTACCTGTCTGCGCTCGGCAGCGGCACCGGTCTCTCCGACGCCGAGAAGCGCGCCTCGGCGGGCTTCGCGAAGACGATGAAGGCGTGGCACCTGCATCGTCTGGCCGTTCGCACCGGACAGCTCGGCATCCCGATCGACGTCGATCGCGCGATCGACGCGGAGCCGGCGCCGTTCGTGTCCTTCTCTGCGGCCATGGAGGTGGCCTCGGCACTCATGGATGAAGCGTTCGCCGATCTGCAAGCTGGCGGTACCGCGTTCCCGTTCACGGTTCCGCCGGGATACACCGGGTTCAGCACGCCGGCGACGTTCGCGCAGTTCAATCGCGCGCTGGCGGCGAAGATCCTCGTGCATCGCGCGACGTTCGTGAACTGCTCGGCGTGCTGGGCGCAGGCGTCCACGGCGTTGAACGCCTCCTTCGTCACCGATGCCGGGCTGCCCGGCAACTTGTCGCGCGGGGTGAACTACGCGTACTCGGCGGCGGCCAACGAGCCGGCGAATCCGGTGTCCGAACCGCTCGCCAACAATCGGCTGTGGGTGCATCCGTCCATCGTGACCGGCGCGCAGCTCAAGGCCGATGGGCAGCCGGACAACCGGCTGACATCGAAGGTCACGAACGCCGGCCGGGTGCAGCGCCTCGAGAACCTCACAGGCACGCACAAGCCCACGATGTTCAACACGGTCGGGAATCCCGCCACGGCAAACCTGGGCGCTCCCATTCCGTGGATCAACAACGAGGAGCTGCTGCTGCTCCGCGCCGAGATCCGCTGGAACACGAGCAACCGGACCGGTGCAGTGTCGGACATCAATCTGATCCGGGCGCAGGCCGGCGGATTGCCAGCGGCGAGCATCACGGAGGCGAGCTCCAACGACGCCTTCGTGACCGAGCTGCTCTACAACCGGCTGTACTCGCTCATGTGGCAGCAGGGCACGCGGTGGATCGACGCGCGTCGCTACAACCGCCTCGGCACCCTGCCGATCGACCGGACCGGAGACACCGTGTTTCCGAACATGATCATCCCCGCGTCCGAGTGCGACGCGCGCGGGCTCACGTCACCGTGCACACCGCTCTGATCGATTGAGCGTCTGTGGCTTGACATTGCGGGCGTCCGGGAAGGTCCCGGGCGCCCGTTTTGCATGTCGGGGTCTCGCTGGTGACCCGGTAATGCCTCGTCTCGCGGATGTCACCGCGCGGCCGCGAAAGCGCGACGCAGGGAAGAGGGCTTCGCGCATCCGAGCGCCATCGCGTGTGACGCCTCGCCGGGATGAGTACGACACGACGACGAGATCAGGGAACGCGCCGCGCAAGACTCGCAGCGCACCCGTGTGCGTGTCACAATCCTTGTCCTGAATGACGACGGCGACCCCCTGCGCGTCCAGCGCGAAGAGTTGGTCCGTGAGCGGGACCGCCTCTCCTCGACAGGATGCCGCAATGGTCAAGAGGATACTGGGCACGAACAGCCCGTAGCGCACGCGCTGACCACCCCACATCGGCCGTCACCGCGGTGCGCTGTCGCGCACAATGAAGACATCGAGCCGCAGCAGGCCGCTGCTGTCCTCCTGCACGAGCGCCAGCAGCGAATCGCGTGCACCCACGGCCATGATGCGCCCCGGAACGACCAGCGATCCTTCGTATCGCCACGGGCGGCGCTGGTAGATGTCGATCACGCGTCGCCGCACGGCCGTCTTCCCATCCGCCGACACATACGCCCGGCTCCGCGAGAACGCGAGCATGCGGGTGATGTCCGGCGTCTCGGGCGCGATCGTGATGTACGTACCACCGCGCTCGGTCGGCTCCTCGATGATGCG
>JALOPN010000346.1 GCA_025453875.1 Gemmatimonadaceae bacterium
GGCCTTCAGTCCCGCTTTGGGCGGGGCATCCGTCGGAGTCGGCGTTTCAGCGTCAGCCATGGGTCGAGAGCGGGGGATAGAGGTTCGCGCTCACGTAGTGCACGGACGGTGCCAAACGCCTCTGATGCACGAATCGTCATGCCTTATCGATTAATCTGTTGTCTTACAAAGCTTTGCATTATCCTGATAATGGAACGCAGGCGCGTTTCGCGCATCAGGCCACGGACGTGCCCCGGAAGATTTCACAGGTACGCGGCAAAGCTTTCCCTGTGAACAGGATCGGCAGGAGTTGCCCAATCGGCGAACCGGCCCTCCTCGCCGACGGCCGCGCACGTCTGCGCGCGCCAAGCGGCGAGCGCCCGAACCGAGCGCTCGCCGCCTCACGCGGACCCAGCGGCGACCGCGTTACCTCTTGATCGCCATCAGCTCCTGCAGCATCTCGTCGGCTGTCGACACCACCTTGCCGTTGGCCTGAAAGCCGCGCTGGGCCACGATCATGCTCGTGAATTCCTGCGCCAGGTCCACGTTCGACATTTCGAGCGCGCCGCTCGTGAGCTGCGACTGCGACCCCTCGAGGGCGAAGCCGAGCACCGCCGAGCCGGAGTTCGCCGACTCCTGGTACATGTTGTCGCCCACGCGGAGCAGACCGGCCGGGTTGTTGAAGTCGGCCAGCACGATCTTGCCGAGCGGCGACGTCGTACCGTTGCCGGTGATCAGGCCGAAACGGTCGATCGAGAAGTTCTGCAGCGTACCGGCCGTGTAGCCGTCCTGGTCGCGCAGCACCGCGGTCGAGGCCGTCGAGGCGAACTGCGTCAGGCCGTTCACGCCACCGTTGAGCGTCAGCTCGACCTGCACGGGGTTGGCGCCCGGGACCGCGAAGTCGATCGAGGCCTCGATGTTGGTGGTCATGATGCCCGTCGGGTCGAACGTGATCACGCCGCTGTTCACACCCGCTGCGGGAGAAGTCGGGCTCATGAAGTACGAGATCTCGATCTCGGCATCGGACGGCATCGAGGCGGTGAAGTCCACGCTCGGCGGCGGGCCGGGGTTGAAGCTCCACTGCGCCGGCGAGTCGTAGATCGCACCCGTCGGACTGGTCACGCGCACGTTGTCCGGCAGGATCTCATAGCCCGCCGGCGGCGCCGAGAGCGAAATCGACGACGGCGGCGACGCGCTGTCCGTCTGGAACGTCTGACGCGTCGCGCTCGTGAGCGGGTCAAGACGCCAGTTCCACTCGTTGGCGCCCGTCTTCCAGAGCTGGATCTTCACGTCGTGCTTCGTGCCCTGCGAATCGAACACCGCGATCTGCGTTTCCGTCCACGCCTTCTCGTTGATCGGCAGCGCGCGATCGGCGGGATCGTTGAAGTCACCCGTGAAGATCGGCGATGACGCGTTCAGATTGCCGGCGAGTGTGACCTGACTCGTCGGACGCGCCGACACCTTCTGGCCGAACGGCAGACGGATGTCCTGAATGCCGTCCTGCAGGATGCCGTTCTCGTACATGCGCCCCTGCACCACGAAACCGTTCGTGGGCGAGACGAGCTGGCCCAGCGCGTCCACCTGGAAGTTGCCCGAGCGCGTGTAGAAGCTCTGGTTGCCCTTGCGCACCACGAAGAGCGAATCGCCCTGGATGGCGAGGTCGGTGACGAGGCCGGTTGTTTCGATGTTGCCCTGGTTGAAGATCTGGTCGATCGAGCCGATCTGCATGCCGAGACCGATCTGGATCGGGTTGATACCACCCTGATCACCAGGCGGACGGCTCGCGCCCTGCAGCAACTGCGCAAAGCCTTCCTTGAACGTGACGCGTCCGGCCTTGAAGGCCACCGTGTTCACGTTGGAGATGTTGTTACCGATCACGTCCATGCGCACCTGGTGATTGCGCAGACCGGACACGCCAGCGAAGAGGGAACGCAGCATCGAGGAGATTCCTCCGGGGTGAAAAGGCGCCGCGAGATCGCGGCCGAACGACGTACGAGTGAGGCGCGCCGCTCAGCGGCGCAGCTGGATGAGCTTGGAGAACGGCACGTTGAGCGCGTCGCCGATGAGCAGCGTGGGCTCGCCACCCACGTAGCGCAGGCCCGTGATGCGACCCGTCGTGAAGGTCTTCGCGGGCGTGGTGCGGCCGCGGTCGTCGGTCACGGTGAAGGCGAAGGAGTAGCGTCCGCCTTCGAGCGCCGGCGTGATGCCGAACTCTTCGAGATCGAACGACTGCATGCCGTCGCCCGAGACATCGACCGAACCGGTGGCCACCACCACACCCTTGCTGTCGCGAATGGTGAGCGAGCCCGAGCCCTTCACGCTGCTTTCGATGGACACCGTGCCCGTGCCGTCGCGATCGACGAAGAGCGTGTTGCCCTCGAGCACACCGGTGCGACCCACGGTGTTGATCGCCATCGACTGCTCCAGCAGCTTGGCCATGGCGTCGCCCTGCTGCAGCGTGATGTCGGAGAGTTCCTCGATGGCCACACCGAGCTCGACCTGATTCTCGGCCACCGTCTGCATGCTCTCCTTGATCTCGAGGAGCTGCTCGACCTGCGAGAACTGCGCCAGCTGCGCGGCCATCTCCTGGCCGTCCATCGGATTGAGCGGGTCCTGATTCTTCATCTGCGCGACGAGGAGCTGCAGGAACTCATCGCGACCGAGGGCATCGTTCTTCTTCGTGACCGGCTTGGCTTCGGTAGGCGCGGCCGGGCCCTGCACGGGCTCGGGCGCGGTCGTGGAGAAGGACGGACTGTAGACACTCGGGGACATCACGCGCGTCAGATCGAACATCAGCGCTGCTCCTGCCGGCCATCGCGCCGGCGCTGGTTGGTGGATTCATCCGACGCGTTGCGCGGTTCGCGCTCCGCGTTGCGTGACGTGGGACGTTCCCGCGAGCCCTGCTCCGAGAACGTGCCGCCCTGGCCGCCCTGCGCACCGCTGGCCTTGAGCACTTCGCCTCGTTCGACGGCGGCGAGGCGCATCGCGTCCGCCTCCTGTGCGCGATGCGTGGGCTGCACGCGCACCCCATCGGTTTCGAGGCCGTGACGTCCGAGGGCGTCCTGCAAGTCGGCGGTCTGCAGACGCAGGCGATCGGCGAGCGTGCCGCTCGACGT
>JALOPN010000056.1 GCA_025453875.1 Gemmatimonadaceae bacterium
GGTCATCCCCGGCCGTCCCCGCGCCCCCTACCCCGCGTCCCTCCCGTCCGCTCGCTGTGAACACCTGCCCGACCTGCGGGGACCGGTTCGACGATGACGTGGCCTTCTGCCCCAAGGATGGCGCCCGTCTCTCGGCTGCCCTCGGCACCCCGGAGCTGATCGGCACCATCATCGCCGACCGCTACCGCATCACGTCGAAGATCGGCGGCGGTGGCATGGGACAGGTCTACAAGGCCGAACATGTGCGCATGCGTCGCACCTGCGCGATCAAGGTGCTGCGCGGTGGGCTCACCGACGACCCGGAAGCGATTCAGCGCTTCCAGCGCGAAGCCGAAAACGCGAGCCAGATCTCGCACCCCAACGTCGCGCAGATCTACGACTTCGGCGAGCACGAACGCCTCGTCTATCTGGCGATGGAGTTCATCGAGGGCGAGTCGCTCGCGGATCTGCTTGGTCGTCAGGCGGCGGTACATCCCGACGTCGCGGCGGACATCATTTCGCAGGCCGCCGCCGCGCTCGACGCCGCACACGCGCGTGGCGTGATGCATCGGGATGTGAAGCCCGACAACATCATGCTCGCGAAGCACGCCGACGGCACGTATCTCGTGAAGCTCGTCGACTTCGGCATCGCGCGCGAAATGACGCGCGAAGAGCAGCGCGTGACGCGCACCGGTCTGGTCATCGGGACGCCCGAGTACATGAGCCCGGAGCAGCTGTCCGGTGAACCCATCGATGCGCGCTCCGACCTCTACGCGCTCGCCCTTGTTGCATTCCAGTCGCTCACGGGACAGCAGGCCTTTCCGAATACGTCGTCGAAGCAGAACCTCATTCTGCGACTGACGAGCAAGCCGCGCACGCTCGCGGAAGTGCGCGAGGATGTCCCGTGGCCCGAGAGCCTGCAGGCCGTCTTCGACCGCGCCCTCGCGTCCGATCCGCACGATCGATACGCCACCACGGGTGCCTTCGCCGAGGCACTCTGGGACGCGATTGGCGCCATGGCGCCGTCGCAAACGGCAGAACTGTATCGCAAGGCGCTCGACCAGCGTGTGCTCACCAGCGTGCCGCGCACGCCGAGTGTGGCGACCGCGCAGACGAACGCACCCTCGGCGTCGACGCGCGCCGCAGGCGCCACGGCCCCCATGCCGAGTGCAGCCGCAAAGCCCACGGTCGCAACGCCGACGGTGCAGCTTGGCTCACCGACACAGACCGCGACGCCGCTGCGACCGTCCATCCCGGTCGCCCCGTACCGCCGGCGTCGCAGTCTGCTGCCGTGGTTGATCGTCATCGGCGTGGGCGGCTACGGCTACATCAAGGCCACCGGGCGCACCGCCGAAGCGCTCGCGCTGGTCGAGTCACTCAAGGAGAAGGTCACCGAAGCCATCGGTGGCCCCGCCGCCAACGGGTCGCGCGACGCGACGCCCGACGCGCCACGCGAGCCCGCACGCGCAGAACGCAGCGGTGGCGGCACACGACGCGACGCACCGCGCGCCGCCGCGACACCCGACGCGGGCAACGAGCCCGCCGCGGCGGTGCCCCCCCCGTCGTCCGAAGCAGCGCCCCCGCCAGCCACCATCACGCCGCCCGACACGCTGCGTCCGGTCCGCTGACGGCGCCATTCGTCCCGCCTCGGTTGCCCGTGGTGGCCCGACCTGCCGAACTTTCGGCACGCGTTGCTGTGTGCTCCGTCATCCCGAGAGGTCTGCGTTGTTCCGTTCCCTTGTTCGCCGCGTGGTCTCGACGCCGTCGGCGCGTCGTACGCGCCACCTCGCGCTCCGGTCGCTGATCGCGCTCGGCGGCTTCGCGAGTCTCGCGTCGTCGCCCACCGTCCAGGCGCAACCCGCGCTCAGCATTCCGCACGAGAAGTTCACGCTGCCCAACGGACTCGAAGTGATTCTTCACGTCGATCGGTCCGTCCCCATTGTCGCCGTCAATACGTGGTACAAGGTGGGTTCGGGCGACGAGCAGGTCGGCCGCACCGGGTTCGCCCATCTGTTCGAGCACATCATGTTCATGGGCTCGCAGCATGTGCCCGTGGGCAAGTTCGACGAATGGCTCGAAGCCGCCGGCGCCAGCAACAACGGCTCCACCAACTTCGATCGCACGAACTACTACGAGACGGGTCCGAGCAACGCGCTGCCACTCATGCTCTGGCTCGACGCCGATCGCATGGGCTTCCTGCTCCCCACCATGGATCAGCCGAAGCTCGATCTGCAGCGCGATGTCGTGAAGAACGAACGCCGTCAGAACGTGGAGAATGTGCCGTACGGACGCTTCTTCGAGACGGTGCTGCCCGTCGTGTTTCCCAAGGGGCATCCGTATTCGTGGGAAGTGATCGGCTCGATGGCCGACCTGAGCGCGGCCACGCTCGATGACGTCTCGCGCTTCTTCCGCACCTACTACGCACCGAACAACGCCTCGATCACCATCGCCGGTGACTTCGCGCCCGATTCGGCGCGCGCCTGGGTGACGCGCTGGTTCGGCGACATTCCCCGCGCCACGGCGCCAGTGCGTCCGTCCGTATCGCGCGCGCCACTCGCGCGTGACACCGTCCTCGTCCTCGAGGATCGCGTGCAGCTGCCGCGCGTGTATCACGTATGGCCGAGCGTGCCGCTCTTCGATCGCGATGACGCGGCCCTCTCGGCGCTCGCGCAGGTGATGGCGGGTGGCCGGAGCGCACGACTGTACGCGTCGCTGGTGCGTGAGCAGCAGGTGATGCAGGACGTCAGTGCCTTTCAGTACGGCAACAAGCTCGATGGCCTGTTCATCATGAATGCAACGGCGAAGCCCGGCCAGCATCCACGGGTCGCGGCGGCCGCGTTCAGCGCCGAAATCGATCGCATCGCCCGTGACGGAGTCACGCCGCGCGAACTCGAACGCGTGAAGAACGCCATGCGCGCCGAGATGCTCGATGAGGTTTCGTCGGTTCTCGGCAAGGCCGATCGCCTGAACTACTACAACTACTTCGCCGGCACCCCGGACTACCTCGCGCAGGACATGGCGCGCTGGGAGGCACTCACCGTGGACGATCTCAAGCGCGCGGCGCGACTCCTGCAGCGTCCAAAGGTCGTGCTGACCATCGTGCCGCAAGGGCAACGCGAACTCGCCGTCACCGAGGGCACCCGCTGATGCGCGCGTCCATCACTCGCCGCACCGCGGTACCAGACGCGCGCGGCCTCGCCACGCTCCTCGTGTGCAGCGCGCTCCTCGCGCCAACCGTCACGGCCCAGCCCGTCGATCGGAGTGCGCCACCCAGGTTGGCCGCACCAACACCGCTCGTGATGCCAACGGCGGTCGAACGCACCCTGCCCAACGGCCTGCGGCTGATCGTGGTGGAGCAGCGCAAGCTGCCGCTGCTCGATGCGGTGCTGCTGCTGCGCCATGGCAGTGAAGCCGATCCGATCGGCAAGGACGGTCTCGCCTCGCTCACCGCCGCGCTGTTGCGCGAAGGCACGACCACGCGTACGTCCGCGCAGATCGCCGAACAGCAGGCGTTCCTCGGTATTCGTCTCGGCTCGGGGGCCTCGCTCGAGCAGACGACCATCTCGCTGCACACGCCGACGGCCGTGCTCGATTCGGCGTGGGCCCTGATGGGAGACATCGTGCTCAACCCGACGTTCCCCGATGCGGAAGTGGAGCGTGTGCGCAACGAGACGCTCACTGGCTTGCTGCAGTTGCGCGATCGGCCACCCGCCATTGCGGATCGTGCGTTCAACGCGCTTCTCTATGGCGAATCACATCCGTACGGTCGCGCGGGCGGTGGGACGGAGCAGACCGTGCCCGGCATCACGCGCGGTGACATCGCGAGCTTCTGGGGCACGTGGTACAAGCCGAACGCCGCGACGTTGATCATTGTCGGTGACATCACCGTGGCCGACGCAGAGCGTCGCGCGAACGCACTCTTCGGCGCGTGGACGCGTGGCACGCTGCCCACCGTGGCCGCCGCGTCGCCCCCAGCGCGCGCCGCGTCCGAGACGGCCACCAGCATCACGCTCATCGACAAGCCCGGTGCACCGCAGGCGTCATTCCGCCTCGGCAGCGTTGGCGTGGCGCGCAGCACGCCCGATTATCACGCGCTGATGGTCCTCAACACCGCGCTGGGCGGCAGCTTCACCAGCCGCCTGAACGCCAATCTGCGCGAGACCAAGGGCTACACCTACGGCGCAGGATCATCATTTGCGATGCGACGCGAGGCCGGCCCGTTCGTGGCTCGCGCTGAAATCGTCGCCGAGAAGAGTGACTCGGCACTGATCGAGTTCATGAAGGAGTTGCGCGCCATTCGCACGACGATGTCGCCGGCCGAACTCGAGAAGGCCAAGCAGTATCTCATTCTCGGCTTCCCCGAGCGCTTCGAAACCACCGGTGACGTGGCGGCACAACTCGCGCCGCTGGTGACCTACAACCTGCCGCTCGACACGTGGAGCAGCTTCCAGCAGGGTGTCGAGCGTGTCACGGCCGCCGATGTGCAGCGCGTAGCCACGCGCTATCTCGACCCCGCCGCGCTTCGCATTGTGATCGTGGGCGATCGTGCCACGATCGAAGCGCCGCTCCGCGCGACCGGGATCGCCCCCGTCGTGGTCCGTGACGTGCTGGGGAGGGAGCTGCCGCGTCCCTGAGCGGCTCCCGCACGTTGGAACGCTGATCGGGCTGGTCGCGGTGACCCACCGGACCAGCCCGATTAGTTTTGTCCCCATCCGTCCCGACCGACCTGCGAGCCGACCGGAGCTGCTGTGCCTTCGACTGTCCCGACCTCGTCGTCCGATGCCCCCCGCCCCCTCGTCGGGGTCGTCATGGGCAGTGCGAGCGACTACGCCACGATGGAGCCGGCCTGCGAGCTCCTGCACGAGCTCGGCGTGCCGTACGAAGCGCGCGTCGTGAGTGCGCATCGCACCCCGGACTGGCTCTTCTCGTACGCCGAGACCGCGCGCGATCGTGGCCTGCAGGTGATCATCGCCGGCGCGGGCGGTGCCGCGCATCTGCCGGGTATGCTGGCCGCGAAGACCACGGTCCCCGTGCTCGGCGTGCCGGTACCGGCGACGGCACTGCAGGGCATGGATGCACTGCTCGCCATCGTGCAGATGCCGGCCGGGATTCCCGTGGGCACGCTCGCCATCGGTAAACCGGGCGCCGCCAACGCGGCACTCTTCGCCGCACAAATGCTCGCCACGCACGATGCGTCCCTTCGCGAGCGTCTCGAAACGCGTCGTCGAGCGAAAGCCGAGGAAGCGCTCGCCCGCCCATTGCCCGCGCCTGGCGCGATTCCTCCGGTCGAAACCACGCATGACTGACTTCGCGCCCATCCTTCCCGGCGCCACGATTGGCATCCTTGGCGGCGGTCAGCTCGGTCGCATGACGGCGATGGCCGCGCGCAGCATGGGCTACGACATTCAGGTGCTCGATCCCGATCCGCAGTGCGCGTCGCGCGCGATCGCCTCGCGCACCATCACCGCGCCCTTCACCGACGTCGAGGCGGCGCAGGAGCTCGCGCGCGGATGTGCGGTCGTCACGCTCGAGATCGAACAGATCGCACGACCGGTGCTCGATGCCGTGGCGGCGATTGCCCCGCTGCGTCCCGGCGCCGATCCGGTGTACATCATTCAGGATCGCGTGCGGCAGAAGCGGTGGCTCGCCGAGCACAAGTTCCCGGTGGGACCGTTCCACGAAGCGGACAGCGCCGAGGCCATCGCCGACGCCGTGACACGGTTCGGGCCAAGCATCGCGAAGGCGTGTCACGGTGGCTACGACGGCCGCGGGCAGGTGCGACTGGCGAGCCCCGAGGGCGCGACGGACGCGTGGCGCGCGTTGGGCGGTCGGCCCTGCCTCGTGGAGCAGCGCATCGACATTGCGGTCGAACTGTCCGTGCTCGTTGCGCGCCGCCCCACGGGTGAGATGGTGGCGTATCCGCCGTCACGCAATCACCACACGAACGGCATTCTCACGTGGAGCGTCATCCCCGCCGAACTGCCGGACGCGTTGGTCGCTGCCGCGGAAGCGCTCGCGCCCGCCATTGCCGAGCGGCTCGGTCTCGTGGGGCTGCTCGCGGTCGAGATGTTCTTCACCACCGATGGACAGCTGCTCGTGAATGAGCTCGCACCGCGGCCGCACAACACGTACCACCACAGCGAGCGTGCATCGGCGACAAGTCAGTTCGAACAGCTGGTGCGTGCGGTCTGCAATCTGCCACTCGGTGCACCACAGGTGATCGCGCCCGGCGCGATCGTCAACCTGCTCGGTGATGTGTGGTTGCATGACACTGCGCCCGATGTGCCGTTCGCGCTCGGCGTGAGCGGCAGTCGGGTGCATTTGTACGGCAAGGGCGAGGCGCGTCCCGGACGCAAGATGGGGCACCTTTCCGCCGTGGGCGATTCGGCGCAGGAAGCGCTCGGTCGTGCGCTGGCCTCGTATCGCCGCCTGTCCCCCGAAGCGGCCGTGGCCGCCGGGCTCGCTGGTCCTCCGCCTGCGCTTCGTGCAGCGGACGGCGCACTGCTCGCCGAACTCGCCGCCGTATCGCGTGGTGAGTCGGCCCCCTGGCAGGGTCCGGCCGATTCGGATCCTGATCGCGAAGACGTCGGCTGATCCGCCGCGTCACGCGCTCTCACTTCACTTCCCTGCTCATGTTTTCGCGCGAGTTCTACGAAGTCCTGCACATCATCGGCATTGCGCTCATGTTCGTCGCGATCGGTGGCGTTGCCGTGCACGCCGCCAATGGCGGCACGAAGACCGACAGTCAGACGCGCAAGCTGGTCTCGATCGGCCACGGTATTGGCGCACTGCTGGTGCTCGTCGGCGGCTTCGGCATGCTGGCCCGCATCGGCTTCCAGCATGGCGGCAACTTTCCGGGCTGGCTGTGGATCAAGATTGCGGTGTGGGCCATCCTGAGCGCGGTCGTGCTCATCCCGTATCGCAAGCCGGCGCTCGCGCGCCCGTTCTTCGTGTTGCTGCCATTGCTCGCCGGCGTCGCCGTCTACATGGCGCTGTACAAGCCGATCAACTGATCGCGGAGCATTCGCGTGCACGTCCTGGTGCTGAACGCCGGTTCGGCGACGCTCAAGTTCCAGGTCGTGCACACGGATGCCGACCGCATTGCCTCGAACACCGACCAAAAACTCGCGCGCGGCACGATCGAGCGCATCGGCGGTGAGTCGGTCATCACCGTGCGCGGCAGCGACGGTGTCGCCCGTCGCCATGTCGCGCCTTTGCGCGATGTACGGGCCGCCGTGGAGTGGCTCGTCGCCTGGTGCACGTCCGCCGAGTCGGGCACCGGACTCACATCGCGCGCCGACCTCCATGCCGTCGGCCACCGCGTGGTGCACGGCGGGGAATCGTTCGCGCGCTCGGTACGCATCACCCCCGAGGTGACGCGCGTCATCGAGGAGATGATCGAGTTCGCGCCACTGCACAATCCGCACAATCTGGCGGGGATTCACGCGGCGCAGCGCGCGCTGGGCGATGGCGTGCCGCAGGTCGCGGTGTTCGATACCGCATTCCATCAGACGCTGCCGGAACACGCGTATCTCTACGCGATCCCCTACCCGCTCTACCGCCGACATGGCGTGCGCCGGTATGGCTTTCACGGCACGTCGCACCGCAGTGTCGCGTATCGCTATCGTGGGCTGACGGGCAAGGACAAGGGCGACGTGCGCATCATCACGCTGCACCTCGGCAACGGATGTTCGGCCTGCGCCATCGTGGGCGGCGAATCGATCGACACCAGCATGGGCTTCACGCCGCTCGAGGGGCTGGTGATGGGTTCACGGTCGGGCGATATCGATCCCGCCGTGCTCGACTACATCGCGACGAAGGAAGGACTGTCGCTCCCGCAGGTCGAAGCACTGCTCAACACGCAATCAGGGCTGCTCGGGATCTCCGGACTCACGAACGACATGCGTGATCTGCTGGCGGAGGCCGACGAGCATGACGATCGACGAGCGAAGCTCGCGATTCAACTGTTCTGCTGGCGTGCCCGCAAGTACATCGGCGCGTATCTCGCCGCGATGGGCGGCGCCGACGCGATCGTGTTTGCCGGCGGCATCGGTGAGAACGCGCCGCGCATTCGCGCCGAAATCCTCGCCGACTTTGCGTGGGCGGGGCTGCGCGTGGATGCCGTGCGAAACGCGGCGCTCATCGGCGGCGCCGAGGGGCGATTCAGCACGGAGGACTCGCGCCTCGAGGCGTGGGTCGTCCCCACCGACGAGGAGCTGCTCATCGCGCGCGACACCTGCCGGATCGTGTCCGCCAGCACCGGGGCTTGACTTTTTCCGGCGACGCGCCGAGACTCTTCTGCACAACTGATGCACAATGCGATCGCAGTCGGGTCGCCGTGGTGATTTGCCGCCTATTGCCGCCACGCAAAACAAGGAGCTAAAACGCACACGCGCCCGGTGGCCTCGACCTCCGGGCGCTTGTTGTTGGGCGGCACTCGTCACGCGATGGCGAGTGCCACCAGGTCGAACATCGTCGACCGTGTCGCACTCGCCGGGTCCCACGCTCGGAGAGTGCCACATGTCCGCTGCTTCCGCCTTCCGCCCCGACACGCTCGCGCTGCACGCCGGTCAGGAGCGCCCCGATCCCACCACGGGCGCGCGCGCCGTGCCCATCTACGCCACCACCAGCTACGTCTTCGACGGCCCGGAACACGCCGCCGATCTGTTCGGCCTGCGCGCGTTCGGCAACATCTACTCGCGCATCATGAATCCCACGACGGACGTCTTCGAGAAGCGCATCGCGGCGCTCGAGGGTGGCGTCGCCGCCGTGGCCACGGCGAGTGGACAGTCGGCCATCACCCTCGCCCTGCTCAATCTCGCGCAGGCGGGTGACAGCATCGTGGCCTCGCGGACGTTGTATGGCGGCACGGTGGCGCTGCTCGCGCACACGCTGCCACGCCTCGGCATCACGACGCGCTTCGTGGACATTCACGATCACGCCGCCGTCACCGCCGCGATCGATGCGAGCACACGCGCCATCTACGTCGAGACCATCGGCAACCCCGCCCTCGACGTGCCCGACCTCGCCGCCCTCGCCGACCTCGCGCACGCGCATGGGCTGCCGCTCGTGGTGGACAACACGTTCGCCACCCCGATTCTCGCGCAGCCCATCGCGCACGGCGCTGACATCGTCGTGCATTCGGCGACCAAATGGATCGGCGGCCATGGCACGAGCATCGGTGGTGTCGTGGTCGATGGCGGACGCTTCGACTGGGCCAACGCACCGCGCTTCCGCGCGCTCTTCGCGCAGCCGGAGCCCGCGTACCACGGTCTGGTCTTCGGCACCGCCTTCGCGAACATCGATGGCGCGAACATCGCCTACGCAATTCGACTGCGCACCGTGTTGCTGCGCGACATCGGCGCCGCGCTCTCGCCGTTCAACGCGTTCCTGTTTCTGCAGGGCCTCGAAACACTCCCGCTCCGCATCCGACGCCACGCCGAGAATACGCTCACCGTGGCGCGCTTCCTCGCCACCCACCCGTCCGTCGCGTGGGTCTCCTATCCGGGACTGCCGGAGCATCCGTCGCACGAGCGCGCCGCACGCGTGCTGACCGGTGGCTTCGGCGGGGTGCTGACGTTTGCGTCTCTTCTCGCTGCTCGCCAACGTGGGGGATGCGAAGAGCCTCGTGATTCATCCGTGGAGCACCACGCACGAACAGCTCGACGAGTCCGCACGCATCGCCGCCGGCGTCACGCCCGATCTCGTGCGTCTGAGCATCGGGCTCGAAGACACCGGCGATCTGCTCGCCGATGATCGCCGCAGGCGTCACGCCCGATCTCGTGCGTCTGAGCATCGGACTCGAAGACACCGGCGACCTGCTCGCCGATCTCGAACAGGCGCTCGTCGCAGCCGCCGAGGTGGCGTCTCCGTCGGTCACCGTGCTGCCGCCGCACCACGCCGTCACCGCGAGGACCGCATGAGCGCCACGCTCCGTTCCCGCGTTGCCGTGACCGCACGTCACGCGCCGCGCCCACCGCGATCGGCGGCGC